>JBAPWU010000104.1:0-4177 GCA_049283855.1 Kineosporiaceae bacterium | reverse complement strand
CAGCCACGACCGGTGCCGCCTCCGCGCCGCAGACCGCGACCTCCGGCAGCGCCACGACGGCCCGTCCGGCGACCCGCCAGGCCCTGGCCGCGCTGACGGCGGAGACAGCGGCGCTGAAGGCCGAGAGCGCGGCGCTGGCGAAGGAGATCGCCGCCGCTCGTGAGGTCCAGGAGCGCCGCGGCTCGGCGTCCACGACCGAGAAGCAGGACGGCGCGAACGGGCACTCCGGCGCGTGGCAGGCCCCGGCGCCCCGCCCCGCCACCCGCCCTGCTCCTGCTACCCACACCACGACCGGGGCCAGCGGCTCCAGCGGGAGCGCGAACCACGGTGACGACTCCACGACGTCCGACGACAAGGGTGGCGACGATGACTGACCGGACTGCCGGACGCCACTCCCGCTGGTCGGTGGCCGCACTCATCGCCCCCGCCACGGCGGCCGTGTTCGCAGGCACGATGAGCTGGAGCGCGAGCCACCCCCCGGCCACCGCGGCCGCCTCCGCCACCCTCGCGAAGGCCGGTGCACCGCTCGCGGCGGCGGGCACGACCGGCCATGACCCCGATGCCGACCTCGCCCGGCAGATCACGGCCCAGACGGCGCAGGTCAAGGCCCTGCGCACCCAGGTGGCGAGCCTGCGCACGGAGGTCGCCGCGCTGAAGGGAGGCCCGGCGAAGACCTCGACCCAGAAGACGACGACGGGCCGCACCACCGCGACCACCCGTAGGAGCAGCGGGTCGAGCGGATCCTCGGCCCCGGCGCCCAGGGCCGCACCCGCTCCGGCGCCCGCGCCGGCTCCCGTGACGAACACGACCACGGGCGGGTCGTGAGCCTGCCCGCGATGACGTCGCCGGAGGCGATGGCGCACGCCGGGCCACCCACCCGGATCGTGCGCTTCCGCGCGATGAACACCGACGTCACGCTGCAGCTCGTCAATCCCGGCCCCGAGGCCGCACGGGTGCTCGGCGCGGCCGAGGAGGTGTTCCGGAAGGTCGAGCGGGCCTGCACCCGGTTCGACCCGGACAGCGCGCTGATGCGGGCCAACGCCGCCGGTGACGCGTGGTACCCCGTGCCCACCGAGTGCTATCTGGCCGTCTCCGAGGCGGCCCGGGCGCACCAGGAGACCGCAGGGCTGTTCGACCCGCGGGTGCTGACCTCGCTGGTCGCTCTGGGCTACGACCGCACGTTGCCCTTCGAGTCCGGTCCGGTGCGGCTGACCCCCGGTCGCGGCCCGGCCGACCTCCCTTGGCTGGATGCCCCCGCGCCGCCGACCCGGGCCCTGACCGGGGCCACCGGCGCCACCTGGACCCCCGGGCTGGACCGAGCCGGCTCGGCGGTGCGGATCGGGCCGTGCCCGATCGACCTGGGCGGGATCGGCAAGGGCCTGGCCGTGCGCTGGGCCGCCCAGGAACTCGCCGGGCACGGCGCCGGCCACCTGGTCGAGGCCGGCGGCGACTGCGCCCTCGCCGGGATCGGCCCGGACGGCGACGACTGGACGGTCGGGGTCGAGAACCCCGAGGGCGGCGACGACCCGGTGGCCGTGCTCCAGCTCACCGACAGCGGCTGCGCGACCTCCTCACTGCGCAAGCGCGCGTGGCACCTGGACGGCCGGCCGGTGCACCACCTGGTCGATCCCCGCACCGGCTGGAGCGCCGCCGGTGGGCTGCGGTCGGTGACCGTGGTGCACACCGACCCGGCCCAGGCCGAGGTGTGGAGCAAATCGCTGCTGATCGCCGGCACCGACGAGGTGGCCCACCTGGCGGCGCAGCGCGACCTCGCGGTGCTCTGGGTGGGCGAGGACGGACGTCTCGGCGCCAGCCCGGCGATCCGGCCCCGACTGATCTGGACGGCGAGAGATGTCGACTGAGCGCCTGACCCGGATGCTGGACGACGCCGAATCCGCCACGCCGCCGCTCGGGCTGCCCCTGGCCCCGGGGGCCCGGGTGCTGCCCCGGATCCGGACGGCACTGCTGGTGGCGGCGTCCACCGGGCTGACCGGGTGGCTGGCCGGCCGGTCGGCCCAGGCCGTGGCCGGTGACAAGAACGCCCCCTGGATCCTCGGACGGGCCTCGGGCATCTGCACCTACCTGCTGCTGGTCGCCCTGGTCGCGCTCGGACTGGTGCTCTCCCACCCGTGGCGGGCCCGCTGGAGCCGGCCCAGTGCTGTGGTGCGCATCCGCGCCCACGTCAGCCTCTCGGTGTTCACCCTCGCCTTCCTGGTGCTGCACATCGTCGTCCTGGCCACCGACAGCTACGCCAAGGTCGGGTGGTGGGGCGCGCTCCTGCCGATGGCCTCCGGCTACCGCCCGGTCCCGGTGACCCTGGGCGTGATCGCGGCCTACGGCGGGCTGCTGGCGGGTCTGACGGCGGCCGCCGCCGGGCGCTGGGCGGCCAGGGTGTGGTGGCCGGTGCACAAGGTGGCCGCCCTGAGCCTGGTGCTGGCCTGGCTGCACGGGGTCCTCGCCGGAGCCGACAGCACGGCCATCGGGTGGCTGTACGCCGTCACCGCCCTCGGCCTGGTGGTCCTGGCCGCCTCGCGGTACCTGGCCGGCACGCCCGACGATCAGGTCGAGGCCCTCGTCGCCGGCACCGAGCCGTCCGGTCGGCCCGGCAGGTGGCGTCGATGAGCCACCTGCACAGTGTCCCGCCGACCGCCGCGATGCGGATGGTGCCCGGCCAACAGCTGCCTCGCCACCCCTTCCCCGGCCTGCTCGACGGCGAGTTCTGCTACTCCGCAGCCGACCGGTCGCTGATCGCCGGGCCGGACGGCGACGACCTCGGCCCGCACCTGGCACGCTGCGGACCCCGCCCGGTCACCACCGGGCGGGCCGGTGAGGTGCTGCTGCGCTCCATCGACCACGCCGGGCTGACCGGTCGCGGTGGGGCCCACTTCCCGGTGGCCACCAAGTGGCGCGCGGCCCTCGCCGCCGGCGGGGGTGGCCTGCTGGTCGCCAACGGCGCCGAGGGGGAACCGGCCAGCGCCAAGGACACCGCGCTGCTGCAGCACCGCCCGCACCTGGTGATCGACGGGCTGGTGTGCGCCGCGGAGACGATCGGAGCGGCCCGCGCCGTGATCTGGCTGCACGAGGGTGCCGTCGAGACGCACCGCGTGCTCGCCCAGGCCCTGGCCGAGCGGCGGGCCGCCGGGTTCGCCGAGCCGGCGATCCGGATCGTGACCGGGCCGGACCGCTACCTGACCGGTGAGGCCAGTGCCGTCGTCCGCGCCCTCGACGGCGGCCCCGCTCTGCCCGCGTTCACCCGGGAGCCCGCCGCCACCCGCGGCGTCCACGGGCTGCC
Organism: Kineosporiaceae bacterium; assembly: GCA_049283855.1. Classification (GTDB taxonomy): domain Bacteria; phylum Actinomycetota; class Actinomycetes; order Actinomycetales; family Kineosporiaceae; genus JADJPO01. The sequence goes on along the minus strand of JBAPWU010000104.1, from coordinate 885 downwards.
GACCGTGGTGCAGAACGTCGAGACCCTGGCCCGGGTGGCCCTGCTCGCCCGGGCCGGGGCCGATGCGCCGATGCCCGGCGTGCTGGTGACGGTGCACGGCGAGTCGCTGCACGGGGAGCAGGCCCTCACCGTGCGGGAACTGGCGCCGTCGCGGACCGTGGCCGAGGCCGTCCTGGATCGGTGGGGGCCGAGATCCTCTCCGCCGCAAGCGATCCTGATCGGCGGCTACGGCGGCAGCTGGTTGCCCTGGGCCGAGGTCGCCGGGCTGCCGCTCGGCCGCCTCGACGGTCAGCGCAGCATCTCCCTGGTCGGGCAGCCCCACCCCTCCCTCGGTGCCGGGGTGCTGATCGCGCTGCCGACGGACGCCTGCGGGCTCACCGAGACCGCTGCTGTGATCGACTACCTGGCGGCCTCGAGCGCCAAGCAGTGTGGCCCCTGCCTGTTCGGCACCCGGGCGCTGGCCGACGGCTGGCGCCGGATCGCCGACAGCCGCGCCCGCAGGGGTGACCACCGGCACCTGCTCACGGTCGCCGCCCAGGTGGCCGGCCGGGGCGCCTGCCATCTGCCCGACGCCGTGGTGGGGCTGACCCGGACGGCGCTGCGGGTGTTCGCCGACGATCTCGACCGTCATCTCCGCGGGGCGGGCTGCGGCTTCGAGCAGGGCCGCCCGGTGCTGCCGATGCCGGGGAGACGGTGATGTCGGGAATCTTCGGCGGCCGGGGCCGAGCGGTCGAGAGTGACCGGGTGGGCATCGACCCGGTGGCCTGCGACGGGATCGGCATGTGCGCGCACCTGGCGCCGGGGGTGATCTCGGTGGATGCGTGGGGGTACCCGATCCTGCCGGTGGACCCGGTCTCCGGGCGGGACCTGCGTGCTGCCCGGGCC
>JBAPWU010000103.1:0-5955 GCA_049283855.1 Kineosporiaceae bacterium | reverse complement strand
CTGGTGGATCTGGGCTGGCTGACGGCCTACGTGCTGATCGGCGCCGCTGCGCTGCACCCCTCCATGGATCAACTGACCGAGCGGGCTCCGCTGGAGGCGTCGCAGCAGTCCCGCCGGCGCTTGGCGGTGATGGCCGTCGCCGCCCTCGCGGCTCCCGCTCTGATCATGGTCCAGGTCGCTCGGGCCGACTACAGCGAGCTCCTGGTCCTCGGCGGCGGCTGCGTGGTCATGTTCGTGCTCGTCCTGGTCCGGATGAGTGGACTGCTGGACGAGGTGGAGGCCCAGCGCGACCAACTGCGCACGACCTTCGCCGAACTGGAGCAGGCGCAGGCCGACCGGCGGCTGCTCCTCGACCGCACCGTGCGGGCGGCGGAGGACGAACGGACCCGGCTCGCGGCGAACCTGCACGACGGCCCGGTCCAGCGGCTGGCCGCCGTGTCGCTGATCCTCGACCGGGCGATGCTGCGCCTGGACCGCGGTGACACGGCCGTCGTGGCCGAGTTGCTCGAACGCGGGCACGCCGAGGTGCAGAACGAGGTCGGCACCTTGCGACGGGTGATGAGCGAGCTGCGCCCCCCCGTTCTGGACGAGGCGGGGTTCGCGGCCGGGGTGCAGGATCTGATCGACGGCTTCGCCCGACGCAACAGGATCAGCGGGCAGGTCAGGGGAGTCCTGGTGACCCCGTTGGCGCCCGACGCCGAGACGGCGCTGTACCGGGTGGTGCAGGAGGCGCTGTCGAATGTGGGCAAGCACGCCGAGGCCACCGCGGTGGACGTCGAACTGCACGACCTGGGTGACAGCGTCGAACTGACGGTCGCCGACGACGGACGAGGCTTTCGCCAGACACCGGCGAACGCCCTGCTGCGGGACGGACACTTCGGTCTGGTGGGCATGCGGGAGCGGCTGGAGGCCGCCGGCGGCCTGCTCACGATCGATTCCGAGCCAGGCACCGGCACCCGTCTGACCGCGCACGTCCCGCGCCAGCGCACTGCCGGCCCAGACGAACCGGCCGTGGCCGCGGGGGGAACAGCGTGAGCGCCATCGGCGCCGTGACCGGCGGCACCCGGATCCTGCTCGTCGACGACGACGCCGGGCTGCGGGGCGAGTTGCGTCAGCTGCTCGAGGACGCCGGCTACGACGTCGTGGCCGAGGCCGCCGACGGCCTCCAGGGCATCGTCTGCGCCCGCCGGGAACGGCCGGAGGTGGTCATCAGCGACCTGAGGATGCCCGGCCTCGGCGGGCTCGAGCTCGCCGCCGAGCTCCAGGGCGAGTTCCCGGTGATCATCCTGTCCGCGTACGACGACGCGCGGCTGCAGGCTCGGGCCCGTGACGCGGGGGCCGTCTTCCTGGTCAAGGGCTGTCGCTCCGCCACGATCTTCGCCGCGGTGGAGCAGGCCGCGCGAGCCGGTGCGGCCGCGGGCAGATGAACCACCTCATCGGCTCGGCCCGCATGCCCGACGTCCTCGGCCTGATGCTCGGCCTGATGCTCGGCCTGATCCTTGTCCTGCTCCCGATGGGCCTGCTGCTCGGGTCGGTGCTGGCCCGAGTCAGGGCGGCCGCCGCGCGGGCCGAGCGCGCAGAGCACCGGTTCTCCTCCCTGGCCCGATCGTTCTCCGACCTGCTCGTCGCCGCCGATTCCGAGGGGATCATCCGGTACGCGGCCCCCTCGGTGGCTCATCGCCTGGGACACCCCGATGGCGCCCTGCTCGGCGCTCCGCTCACCCGGCTCCTGGAGGAGGCCGACGCTCGCCGGCTCGGGCTCCTTCCCCCGCACCCACCGTCCAGCCAGGAGGTGACGACCCTGGAGTGCCGGCTGGTCAGCGGGTCCGGTGCCGACGTGATCGTGGAGGTGCTCCGCGTCGTGCCGTCGGCGGACGACGCGGCGGACGGCGTCGCGCTGATCATGCGCGAGGTCGGGGAGCGGCGCAGGCTGGAGGACCAGTTGCGCCGCCTGGCGTACACCGACGCTCTCACCGGCACCGCCAACCGGGTCCAGCTGCGCGAGCGGCTCGCCGCGGTGCTCGCCACCGCTCCGCATGCCGGCGCCTTCCTCATGCTCGACCTCGACGACTTCAAACTGGTCAACGACCTGTACGGCCACGCCCACGGGGATGGGCTGCTCATGGAGGCTGCCCGCCGGCTCGAGTCCGTGGCCGATCAGTTCGAGGGCGCCTGTCTCGCCCGGCTCGGCGGTGACGAGTTCGCGCTCCTGCTGCCCGAGGTCACCCTCCAGGAGGCGCGCTGGGTCTGCGCCGGCCTCCTCAACCGGCTCCGGCAGCCGGTCGCGATCGGCGCCGCCGAGCTCGACGTGGGCACGAGCATCGGTTTGGTGATGCTGGACCCCGACCGCCGTGACGTCGACGCGCTCCTGCGCGACGGCGACCTGGCGATGTATGCGGCGAAGGAGAGTGGCAAGAACCGGTGGAGGTTGTTCGAGCCCGCCATGCACGAGGAGCTCGTCGAACGACTCACCCTGGAGGGGGAACTGGCCGTCGCGCTGGACGAGGGCCAACTCGACGTGCACTACCAGCCGGTGGTCGACCTCGACGGCGTGCGGATCGTCGGTGTGGAGGCCCTCGTCCGATGGAACCACCCGAGCCGGGGTCTGGTGGCTCCCGATGAGTTCCTGCCCGCCGCCGAGCGCGGCCAGCTGATCCACCGGCTCGGCGCCTGGGTGCTGCGGACGGCGTGCCGGCAGCTCGTCGACTGGTCGCTGCAGGACGACGCCCACGGCCTGCGCGAGGTCGCCGTCAACGTCAGCCCCCGCCAGCTCCTCGACCCCCATTTCGCCGACACCGTGGCCGAGGCTCTGGCGGATACGGGGCTGCAGCCCGGACGGCTGGTGCTGGAGATCACCGAGAGCACCGCGATGGACCGGGATCTGAGCGAGGGGATCCTCCTCGCCCTGCAGGCTCTGGGTGTTCGCCTGGCCATCGACGACTTCGGCACCGGATACTCCTCCCTGTCGCGGCTCGCCCTCCTTCCGTTCCACACCCTGAAGATCGACCGGTCGTTCGTCCAGGCGATCCCGTCCACCGGGGAGGCCCCGCTGATCCGCGCGATGATCGCGATGGCGCACAGTCTCGGCCTGTCCATCGTGGCCGAAGGCATCGAGACGGACCGCCAGCGGCACTACCTCGCGGGTCTGGGCTGCGAGCAGGGCCAGGGCTACCTGTTCGCCAGGCCGTTGCCCGCTGCCGGTCTCGCGAGCCTGGTGGCCAGTACGCCCTGCCCGCCGTCGGTCGAGGCCGTCGGGACATCGGGCTCTGGGGCCCGCCCGTCGCTGGGCCTAGCGTGAAGGAGTAGGTACCTGCACCGACCGGGGCGATGAGTGGCATGTGGTTCGACGACCTCACGATTCCCCAGGGGCGCCTCGTCCGGCGGGTGATCGGCACCGTGGCGCTGCTGATCATCGCTCTGGCGCTGCTGTTGGTTCCGGCCGCGACACCGGCGACTGCATCGGAGCGGCCGAGCGCGACCGACGCCCCCACCGCCACGGCGAGCACCGCTCGGCCCACCCTTCGTCCCGGCGCGCGTGGCGCTCACGTCGTCGCCCTGCAACAGCGTCTTGCGGCCCTGCGCTACGACGTGGGCAGCGTCGACGGCATCTTCGGCGACAGCACCCTGCACGGGGTGATCGCCTTCCAGAAGGTCCAGCGGATCGGCATCGACGGCATCGTCGGGCCCCTCACCTGGAGCAGGCTCGCGCGGCCCGTCGTGCCGCGCCCCCGGTACACCGGCAGCGCCGCCGCGATCGAGGTGAACCTGACCCTGCGGGTGGTCCTGGTGACCAAGGCCGGCGCGGTCACCCGCATCCTCGACGCCTCGCCGGGCAAGCCCAGCACCCCCACGGTCACCGGCAGGTTCTCGATCATTCGGCGCGTGGACGGCTGGCACCGGAGTCCGCTCGGCATGCTCTGGCGGCCCGCCTACTTCCACCGCGGCTACGCCCTGCACGGGTACACCTCGGTGCCGTCCTACGCCGCCAGCCACGGGTGCGTGCGCGTGACGATCCCGGCCATGAACCGTCTGTGGTCGCAGGTGGTCCTCGGCGAGCGGCTGGACGTGTACCGCTGACCCGGCAGGACATCGGCGGGACGGTGCCGGGCGGGCCGAAGGAATCGAGCCGTCCAGGTCGGCATCGCGGAATCCCCAGGAGATGCGGTGTCTGCATTCCTGGGAATCGAGCAGCAATTCTGTAGCTATTCCTGCGGCCAGTCAGGAATCTGACGCATGGTGAGATCGTGAGGCGTCACGCGACACGTCGTCCGTGTGTTATCGCGTGCCCGGAACAGAGACGACGAGGAATTCGAGCTGTGGCCTGAGGGACTGGGGCCGACACCCCGACCCGCACCCGGAGTCCGACCCTGCCCGTCGCGCGGGGAACCCGATCCCTCGCCACCTCCTGCGGCGCCGACGACACCCGAACCAGGCCGTTCGGACCGTCTGACCTGCTGTTCTCCCGCTCGACCGACTGTGCTTCTCCCTCACTGACGCAACCGGTTGCAGGGGTAAGTACGTGGCCGCGGGCCGATGGTTACGCCGCCAGGTCACCCCGGTCCCGCTCGGAGCGGCCCGGAGCGGCGCGGCCATCGGACACGGGCCCAGGTCGGGCCCAGGTCGGGCCCAGGTCGGTCGAAGACGCCGTCGACGGCGGATCGCCCGGTAATTCCACGGACATTTCCGATGAGGGGTGGATGCACTGCTAAGCAACCGGTAAGGGCAGCCTATATGGCACCCAGGTGGACGAGAATGAATTGCTTTTGAGCGAATGCCTCCTTACGTTCTCCAGTCATGCGCACACACCGACGGAGCGAGGCGGACACCGCTGCTGCGGGGCTGCTTGCGGGTGCTCGCCCGGTGATCGCAGCGCTCGTGGCGGCCTTCGTCGTCAGCTCGTGGGCGCTGGTCGATCTGGCCGCTGCGCGGCCCGCGTACGGGCACGACACGGCGGTGCCGGGCGCCTCCGTCCCGGCACCGGCCAGCCCCACGATTGGCGGCCAGCAGCCGGAGCCCCTGACCGCCGCCGACCGTGATCTCCTGGTGAAGGTCCGACTCGCCGGCCTCTGGGAGATGCCCGCCGGGAGCCTGGCCGCCCGGAAGGGGGTGACCCCTCGGGTGCGGGAGATCGGGGCGATGATCGGCGCCCAGCACCGCGAGCTGGATGCGCTCGTCGTGCAGACGGCCAAGCAGCTGGGCGTCGCCCTCCCGGACCAGCCGAACGCGGATCAGGAGCACTGGCTCGACGAGATGCGAGCAGCGTCCGGCGAGCAGTTCGATCATGTGTTCGTCGATCGGCTGCGGGCCGCCCACGGCAAGGTCTTCCCCGTCATCGCCAGCGTCCGCGCCGCAACCAGGAACACGGCCGTACGCCGATTCGCCCAGAGCGCCAACGGCTTCGTCCTGACCCATCTGACGCTGCTGGAGAGCACCGGCCTGGTCGAGTACGCCAACCTGCCTCCTGCTCCTCAGCCGGTCTCCGCCGCCGGGAGCCCGTCCGCCGGAGCGGGTGTGGCAGGCGCCGTCCGGTCGCTGGTGCACGCATCATTGTCGTTCCCGGTGATCATCATTGCGCTCGCGGTCCTGCTGATGGTGCAGCGGATCCTGCGATACGTGGCGCGTCGCCGATCCCGCTCGCCGGCGCGAAGGTCCTACCGGGCAACGCCTCGACCCGCACCGTTCGATCCGCCCGCCGCACTGCCCTCCCCGTTCCCCGCATCGCCCGTGATCGTCCACACCAGCCGCCGCCTGCGGACCAACTCCCGCGTCCGGCCCTGATCCGAAAGGTTGTTCGATGACTCAGTACAACGCTCGCCAGCGCCCCGGCATCACGCGCGACCGGCGAAGCATCTGGCTGGTGGTCGGCGTGGTGACCGTCGCCTCCACCGTGCTGCTGCAGCCGCTGGCCTCCGATGCGGCTGCCGGCGACCCGACCCCACAGCCGTCGCAGAGCGC
>JBAPWU010000102.1:0-4490 GCA_049283855.1 Kineosporiaceae bacterium | reverse complement strand
GGCCGGGCACGGCAGGCACGCCGGGCAGGGGCGCCATGCCGTGACCGAGCCGAGCGCCGAGCCGATGCACGACCTCGCCCTGATCGGGGCCGCGCTGGCCGGCGACCTCGCCGCGGCTGAGGTGGCCGGCCCCGGTGACGTGGTGGATCTGCGCGCGATTCCGGTCCGCCACCCGATGACGGCCTCGATGCCCGCCGCTGAGGTGGAGGCGATGGTCTACGCCTCGATCGCCGACGCCGACGCCGCTGACGACGACTTCGTGCTCACCATGGAGGGGCCGGCCGGGCGCCCGAGCAGCCTCTTCGAGCCGGTCCGCCGTCCGCACCATGACTCCCGGGCCGAGCCCGAGGACATCCGCCGGGTCGCGGCAGGGGCCCGGGCGGCATCCCGGGCGATGCGCCCGCGGGTGCCGGCGTCACCGTTCTTCACCCCGGGTGCCTTCGTCGGCGAGAGCCGCCCGGACCGGGCTCGGCACAGCGCCTAGGGCAATCCGTCTGCCGGGCGGCGCCGGCTACTTGTCGACGTCGCCGACCACGAAGAAGGTCGAGCCGAGGATCGAGACCATGTCCGAGACCAGGCAGCCGGGCAGGATCCGGGAGAGGACCTGCACGTTGTTGAACGAGGCCGAGCGCAGCTTGAGCCGCCACGGCACCTTATCGGCCTTGGACACCAGGTAGTACCCGTTGATGCCCAAGGGGTTCTCGGTCCAGCGGTAGATGTGCCCCTCAGGCACCTTGAGCACCTTGGGCAGCCGTACGTTGATCGGGCCACGGGGCAGGGCGCGCAGCCGGTCGGCGCAGGCCAGGGCGAGGTCGAGGGAGACGTGCACCTGCTCGATCAGCACCTCCAGCCGGTCCAGGCAGTCGCCGCCGGGGCGGGTGACGACCCGGCCGGGGCCGCCGGGGGCGAAGAGCTCGGCGTAGGCCAGGTAGGGATCGTCCCGGCGCAGGTCGACGTCGAGCCCGCTGGCCCGTCCGATCGGTCCGCTCACCCCGTAGGCCGCCACCAGTTCGCGGGACAGAACGCCCACCCCGACCGTCCGCGCCCTCAGGATCTCGTTGCCCACCAACAGGTTCTCCAGTTCGGGCATCCGCGCCCGGACGGCCGCGATGGCCGCCACCGCGCGGCCGATCCACCCTGCGGGCAGGTCCTCCTTGAGGCCGCCGACCCGGTTGAACATGTAGTGCATCCGGCCGCCGGAGACCTCCTCCATCACGGCCTGCAACTCCTCCCGCTCCCGGAAGGCATAGAACACCGGGGTGATCGCACCGAGCTCGAGCGGGTAGGAGCCGAGGAACATCAGGTGACTCAGCACCCGGTTCAGCTCGGCCAGCAGGGTGCGGGCCCAGACCGCTCGGACGGGTACCTCCATGCCCAGCATCTGCTCGGCGGCCAGCACCACGCCCAGCTCGTTGGCGAAGGCGGACAGCCAGTCGTGCCGGTTGGCCAGCACGATGATCTGCCGGTAGTCCCGCACCTCGAACAGCTTCTCGGCGCCCCGGTGCATGTACCCGACGATCGGCTCGGCGGACAGGATCCGCTCGCCGTCCAGCACGATGCGCAGGCGCAGCACGCCATGCGTCGCCGGATGCTGGGGCCCGATGTTGAGCACCATGTCGGCGGTGGCCAACTCGCCTGCGCCGACGCCCACGGTCAGCTCACGTGCCGTACTCGACTCACCCACGGCGCGAGTCTGCCACGGACGCTATGGGATCCTGTGGCCATGTCCGGCACAGAATCGACAGCCACCCCGAGAGCCATCGCCGAGGGCGACCCGTTCGACGCCGAGGGTGTGTTCTGGCGGGGGGTCTCCCCCCGCCTGGCGAGTGCCCGGCGCGCGGTCCTGGCGAGCGTGTGCGGGCTGGTCGGGGTGGGTGTGCTGGTGGCGAGCTGGCTGAGCGGGATCGGCCGGTTGGCCTGGGTGACGCTGCTGCCGCTGCTCGTCCTCGGCTGGGGCTGGTGGCTGATCGGCCGCCAGGTGCGGGCCTGGGCCTATGCCGAGCGGCCCGATGAGCTGCTGGTGCGCGCCGGGGTGATGTGGCGCCGGATCGTGGTGGTTCCGTACGGCCGGCTCCAGTACGTCGACGTCGATGCCGGGCCGCTCGCGCGGGCCTTCGGTCTGGCCTCCGTCCAGCTGCACACCGCCTCGGCCGGCACCGACTCCCAGATCCCGGGGGTGGCCACCGCCGAGGCGGCCCGGCTGCGTGACCGGTTGACCGAGCGCGGGCAGGCCCAGCTGGCGGGGCTGTGACCGCGCCTCCGGGCCCCGTCCGCGCAGGCCTGGCGGACGGCGCGTGGCACCGGGTGCACCCGCTCACGCCGCTGGTGCGCTCCTGGCAGTTCATCGCCGTGGTGGGATTCTTCCTGGTCCAGGACGCGGGACAGCGCTGGATCGGATCGCCCGGCTTCGGCGGGCCGTCCGTGCCGCCGACGTCCCTGCCCTCGCGCGACACCGGCCTGCGGGTGTGGCTGGCCGGGGGAGGGGTCCTGCTGCTGGCCCTGGCGGCGCTGGTGGGACTGGCGGTGCTGTCCTGGCGGATGACGCGCTACCGCGTGACCTCCGACGCGCTGGAGCTGCACCGTGGGGTGCTGTTCCGCCAGCATCGCCTGGCCCAGTTGGACCGGCTGCAGGCGGTCGATGTGGTGCAGCCCCTGCTGGCCCGCATCTTCGGGCTGGCCCGGCTCAGCCTCGAGGTGGCCGGTTCGGGCAGCTCCAAGATCGAGCTCGCCTATGTGACCGATGCTCAGGCCCGGGAGCTGCGCAACCACCTGCTGGCCGGGGCCGCGGGCCTGCGCTACGAGACCGACCAGGCGCCCGAGGCCCCCGAGCAGCACTGGCTCGAGGTACCCGTGGGCCGGTTGGTCGCCTCGATCCTGCTCTCCTCCTCGACGGCGACGCTGCTGGTCACCACGCTCGGATTCATCGTCGCCTCCCTCGCCCTGGGCACCATGGCCCCCGCCGCTGGGGTCCTGCCCGCCCTGATCGGGATCGGGGGGGTGCTGTGGGCCCGGTTCAGTCACGGCTTCGGGTTCCGGGTGGCCACCTCTCCGGACGGTCTGCGGCTGCGGCACGGCCTGCTGGAGCAGCGCACCCAGACCGTTCCGCCCGGGCGGGTGCAGGCGGTGCGGCTGAGCCAGCCCCTGCTGTGGCGCCGGGCCGGCTGGTGGCGGGTCCAGGTGAACGTGGCCGGCTACGGCACGGGGGGAGATGCGTCCAAGGGGGAGAGCGAGACCGTCCTGCTGCCGGTGGGGACGCGGGACGAGGCGGTCGCCGTCCTGGCCTTCGTCGCCCCCGACCTCGGGGTCGGCGCGGACGAGCACCCTCGACTGGTGGTCGATGCCGGCCTGGACGGCACCGGCGCCGCGCAGGGGTTCGTCACCTCACCCCGGCAGGCGCGTTGGTTCGACTGGATCTCCTGGCGGCGCAACGGATTCCGGGTCACCGATCAGGCACTGCTGGTGCGGCACGGGGTGATCGAGCGCAGCCTGGTGCTGGTGCCGCATGCACGCACCCAGAGCCTGGGGGTGACCCAGGGGCCGGTGCAGCGCCGGCTCGGCCTGGCCAGCTTCGCGCTGCACTCGACGCCGGGGCCGATCAGCCCGACGGTGGCGCACCTGTCCGAACCGGTGGCCGCGCACCTGCTGGCGACCCAGGCCGAGCGTGCCCGTCTGGCACGTGCGGGGGCCGGGCCGGAGCAATGGATGCGTCCGGAGGCGTCCCGCTGAGGTCAGACCGTGCCTTCGGCGAGCGCGTTGAGGTCCATCGCCGGGACGTGCCGGTGGGTGGCCAGCTTCACGTAGGTCCGTGCGGCGGCGTCCTTGCCCGATCCGAGCACCGCGCTGAGCATGCCCACGCCTTCGGCCACCTCCTGGGCGGGTGCGGCCGCGACCCAGTGACGCCACATGGTCTGTTCCAGGGCGTTGAAGGTGGTCTGCACCTCGACCAGGTCGAAGCCGGAGTTGAAGCGCGCCGTCGCCAACGCTTCGCAGTGCCGAATGATGTGAGCGAGATCCCGGTGGTGCAGCGAGATCATGATGTGCTCGTAGAGATCGCCCAGGCTCTCCCGGGTGAGTTGCTCGCCCCACGACTCGTAATGCGCGAAGTGCGCCGTCCGCAGCGTGTGGACCGCATCGTCCAAGATCTCGGCGGTCATCTCTTTCAACACCGCATAGACGTCCATACGTCGCGACCTCCCTCAGCCGGGGTCCATCGTTCCCGGTGGTCAGGGGTGCGGCAGGGGGCGAACGTCCCACCAGGCGTTCATCACACCAAAACTCGGGGCATGCTCCGCGCGCGTCCATACAAAGGTCCGGATTATGACGATCCACCGCGCCTCAGGTATACCCCTGCGTGGCTTGGGCAGGCGCGGACGGGGCCTGCTGGAGGAGCCAGCCGAAGCCGCCCAGGCCACCGGGGTCGATGAGTTCGGCCTCGGCCGAGACCCGGCCCAGGGCCGAGGCGGTCACCGGCTCGCCGGGCGCGAGACGCC
>JBAPWU010000101.1:0-5241 GCA_049283855.1 Kineosporiaceae bacterium | reverse complement strand
GGCCCGGGCCCGGCTGAAGGTGACCGCCGGCACGTCGGCCACCCGCTCGACGCCGTCCTCCTCGGCCCAGCCGATGTCGCGGCGCTCGGTCTGGTCGAACACCACGTCGTACATCGGGTCGGTCGCGGCCAGGTAGCCGACCAGCTCGGCCAGGCCCTGCTCGATCGGGTGCGCAGCGACCACCTCGTCCAGGCCGACCTGGTCACGGCTGCGCAGGGTCGCCCGCACGGTCTCGGTCAACCGCTGCGCATCGACATGGATCTGGGCGTCGAGCAGGCCCGTGTCGAGGTCCTCCTCGGCGGCCTCGATCCCGTCGCTCTCGATCAGGACCCGCCGCGGCGGGCTGTACAGAGGGCGTTCCATCGGGAGCACCACATGCATCCGGGTGTCGGCCATTGTGGTGCCCACCGCGGGGGCCCGTTCGCGTTCGCCCAGGCGCAGCGCCGTCCGCTCGATCGAGCGCAGCAGGGTGACCACCCGGCGGTTCTCCAGCCAGACCTGGTCGTCGAGGAAGCGGCGCAGCTGGTCGGACAGTTGCCGGACCGTGCCCTGGGTGCGCTCGCAGGCCTCGAGCCAGTCGTGGTGGATGTAGCGCAACCGGGGGTCGGCCTCACCCAGCTCGGGCAGCCCCTGGACCGCCTCGAGGAGAGCGGAGAACTCCTCCTGGCGCCCGCGCGAGAGCAGGAAGTCGTAGAAGGCGTGGAAGTTGCGGCCCTGGTCGGACTCGCCGATGGTGCGCCGGCTGCCCACCACGTCGTCGAGCAGCTCACCCTTGGACCCCGACCAGCCCGCGATCCGGGAGCGCAGGTCGCGGTCGAGGGATCGGACGTTGGTCTCCACCTCGCGGAAGTCGGCCAGCAGCTCGCGGGAGGTCGCGGCGAACTGCTGGTAGCGGTCGCGCAGCTCGGCCCGGTCCAGCACGGGGACGTGACCGGCCTCGACCAGTGCGATCTCGGCGTCGATCTCGGCCCGGCGACGGCGCAGCTCGGCCAGGCGCACCTCGGGGTCGGCCTGGCTGCCGAAGGCCATCTGACGCAGGAGCTCGACCACCGTGTTCAGCCGGGACTGGGTGCCGACGAAGCTGCGTGCCTGCAGCGCCCCCACCCACTGCCACGCCTTCTCCACCGCCGGAGTGGCGTCGAACCACGGCTCGTCGCTGGAGGTCGGGTAGTACTTGCGCAGCCAACCGGCCTCGGCGCCGGCCCAGGTCTCCAGGTACTCCCGCGCCGGGCGGGGGAAGGTGCCCTCGCCGAGGCGGGCGTTCAGGTCGTACAGCACGTCGTCCAGCCGGCGGACGAGGTCACCCGCGGAGATCGAACGCACGTTCTCCTCCACGAAGACCTGCCCGAGGAAGGCCAGCACCAGCGGCGCGCTGTCGGCCCGGAGCAGCCGCCACGCCGGGTGACGGCGGCTCAGCGCCTCCAGGGCGTCGTAGTCGCTCACGCCGCTCAGGGTAGTCGGGGGCACCGACAGGCACCGCGGAGTGAGGTACCACACCGGACGACCCGCGCTCACGAGGTGCGATGCTGGGCGCATGACGGACACGCCGCGGGTACGGGTCGGGTACAAGGCGTCGGCGGAGCAGTTCGCCCCGGACCAGCTCGCCGGGTACGCCGTCCTGGCAGAGCAGCTCGGCCTGGACAGCGTGACCATCTCCGACCACTTCCAGCCCTGGCGGCTCGACGGCGGGCACGCGCCGAACTCGCTGGTCTGGCTGGCGAACGTGGCCGCACGGACCGAGCGGGTGCTGCTCGGCACCTCGGTGATGACCCCCACCTTCCGCTACAACCCGGCGGTGATCGCGCAGTCGTTCGCCACCCTGGCCTGCCTCGCCCCCGGCCGGGTGATGCTGGGGGTCGGCACCGGGGAGGCGCTCAACGAGGTGGCCGTCGGCGCCGTCGGAGAGCAGTGGCCCGAGTTCAAGGAACGCCTCGCCCGGCTGAAGGAGGCCATCGACCTGATGCGCCGGCTGTGGACCGGGGAGCGGGTCACCTTCGAGGGCGAGTACTACCGCACCCAGGACGCCGCGATCTACGACCACCCGGACGTCGCCGTCCCGGTCTACATCGCCGCCGGCGGCCCGGTGGTGGCCCGGTACGCCGGACGGGCCGGGGACGGGTTCATCTGCACCTCGGGCAAGGGCCGGGAGCTGTACGCGGACAAGCTGATCCCCGCGGTCGCGGAGGGACTCACCCAGTCGGGACGGGACGCGACGGCGATCGACCGGATGATCGAGATCAAGATCTCCTGGGACCCGGACCCGGCGACGGCCCTGGAGAACACCCGGTTCTGGGCCCCGCTGTCGCTGTCGGCCGAGCAGAAGCACTCGCTGCACAGCCCCGCCGAGCTGGAGCGGGCCGCGGACGCCCTGCCGATCGAGCAGGTCGCCCAGCGCTGGATCGTCGCCTCGGACCCCGAGCAGGCCGTCGCCGCGATCACGGAGTACACCGACCTCGGCTTCGACCACCTGGTGGTGCACGGTCCGGGCCACGACCAGGAGCGCTTCTTACGGAGCTTCACCGAACAGGTGCTGCCCGGCCTGCGCGAGCTCGTGCCGGGGGGTCTGTCATGACTCCCGAACCGTCGCCCCGGGCCCGCGAGCTGGAAGCCACGCTCGAACGGTTCATGCAGGAGAAGGTGTTCCCCGCCGAGCACGCCTACCAGCGCTACCGCGACGTGCACGGCCCGGCGGACCACACCGTGCCCCCTGTGATGCGGGAGCTGACCGCCGAGGCCCGCACGCTGGGCCTGTGGAACCTGTTCCTGCCGAGTGAGTCCGGCCTCACCCAGCTGGAGTACGCCCGGCTCGCCGAACTCACCGGCTGGAGCATGGAGATCGCCCCCGAGGCGCTCAACTGCGCGGCGCCCGATACCGGGAACATGGAGCTGCTGCACCTGCTCGGCACGCCGGAGCAGTGCGAGCGCTGGCTGAAACCCCTGCTGGACGGCGAGATCCGGTCGGCCTTCGCGATGACCGAGCCGGCCGTGGCGAGCAGTGACGCCACGAACATCCAGACCCGGATCGAGCGCGACGGCGACCAGTACGTGATCACGGGCCGGAAGTGGTGGGCGACCGGGGCAGCCGACCCGCGGTGCGCCGTCCTGGTGGTGATGGGCAAGACCGACCCGTCGGCGCCGGTCCACCGGCAGCAGTCGATGGTGCTGGTGCCGATGGACACCCCCGGGATCACCCTGGTCCGCTCGACCCCGGTCCTGGGCCATCACGACCAGCACGGGCACTGCGAGATCACCTTCGACCGGGTGCGGGTGCCGGTGACGAACGTGCTCGGCGAGGAGGGCGGCGGGTTCGCCGCCGCGCAGGCCCGGCTGGGGCCGGGGCGGATCCATCACTGCATGCGGGCGCTCGGGGCGGCCGAGCGGGCGCTGGCCCTGATGGTGGCCCGGGCATCGACCCGGGTGGCGTTCGGGCACACCCTGGCCGAGCAGAGCAGCGTGCAGGAGCGGATCGCGCAGTCGCGGATCGAGATCGAGGCCGCCCGGGCGATCTGCCACCAGGCCGCCCACGTGATCGACACCGAGGGCAACAAGCCGGCCCGGCACCTGATCGCGATGGCCAAGGTGCTGGTTCCACGGACGGCGTGCGACGTGATCGACCGGGCCATCCAGGTGCACGGCGGCGCCGGCATCAGTGCAGACACCCCGCTGGCGGCGATGTACGCCTGGCATCGGGCGATGCGGATCTTCGACGGGCCCGACGAGGTGCATCTGCGCTCGATCGGCCGGCACGAGCTGCGTACCCCACCACGATTCGACACCGGGAGCACGGATGGCTGATCACGTCCTCGTCGCGGTCGACGGACCCCATGCGCAGATCACCCTCGACGCGCCCGAGCGGCTGAACGCGGTGGACGCCGCGATGCTCGACGCCCTGGCCGAGGCCGTGCTGGAGCTCGGCCCCGGGCCCGGGGTGCGGGTGATCTCGCTGACCGGCTCAGGTCGCGGATTCTGTTCCGGCGCGAGCCTGTCCGACCTGTCCCACGGCAACGCCGACACCGCCACCCTGACCGCGGCCGGGCGGGCGATCCGAGCACTGGTGGGATGCCCGGTCCCGGTGGTGGCGCTGGTCAACGGAGTTGCCGCCGGCGTCGGGTGCTCGCTGGCCCTGGCCACCGACTACGTGCTGGCCACCGAGTCGGCCTCCTTCATGCTGGCCTTCACCCGGATCGGCCTGATGCCGGACGGCGCGGCGACGGCTCTGGTGGCGGCCTCCGTCGGCCGCGCCCGGGCGATGCGGATGGCGCTCACGGCCGAGAAGGTGCCGGCCGGGACGGCCCACGAGTGGGGCCTGATCGCCGAGGTGTGCCCCGACGCGGAGTTCGCCGTCCGCGGCGCAGCGGTGGTGCAGGCCCTGGCCGCGGGCGCCACAGCGGCCTTCGGCGCGACCACCCGGGCGATCAACGCGGCCACCCTGCCCGACCTGGACGGCGCGTTGGCCAGGGAGGAGGACGGCCAGACCCGGTTGCTCACCACCGACGACTTCCGGGAGGGAGCGGCCGCCTTCGGTGAGCGCCGTCCGGCCCGGTTCCTGGGGCGGTAGCCCCGCCGGTCGCCGCTCAGGCGACGCGGACCAGCAGGGCCTGTGGCCTGGCCACGCAGACCAGGTGCCGGTGGGCACCGATCGCGTCGCCGTCCAGCTCGGTCTCGACCGGCCGGGCGGTGTGGATCTCGACCCGCTCCGAGGTGACCCGCCGCAACGGCGGGTTGCCCCGGTGGTGACGGGTCGCCAGGTCGGCCAGGACCGCGCCCCAGCCGAGCAGCCCCTTGGGCGCGATCAGGACCGTGTCCAGCAGACCGTCGTCCAGCCGGGCCTGCGGCATCAGCTCGACGCCACCGGTGAGCGTGCCGCAGTTGCCGACCACGACGGTGCGGGCATGCTGGGTGACCTCCCGGCTGTCGCCGGCGACCAGGTGCAGGCCGAACCCCCGGGTGAACAGCGCCCGGGCACCGGAGAGCAGATAGGCCGGCCAGCCGACCGCGTTCTTGATCGTCTCGTTGGCGTTGGCCATGGTGTCGGCGTCCAGGCCCATCCCGGCCATCACCAGGAACACCCGCTCCTGCCCGCCGTCGCAGGTCAGCGAGCCGACGTCCACCCGGCGGTCCGCCCCGGTCAGCGCGACGTCCAGGGCGGCACCGAGGTCGTCCACCGGGAGGCCGAGGTTGCGGGCGAGCAGGTTGCCGGTGCCGCCGGGCAGGAGCCCGAGCGGGACGTCGCCGCCCACC
>JBAPWU010000100.1:0-6888 GCA_049283855.1 Kineosporiaceae bacterium | reverse complement strand
GAGGCCGGCGGGATCACCCAGCACATCGGCGCCTACCAGGTGCACTTCACCCACGAGGGCGTGAACCGTGCTCTGACCTTCATCGACACCCCCGGCCACGAGGCGTTCACGGCGATGCGGGCCCGGGGTGCCCGGGTCACCGACATCGCGGTGCTCGTGGTCGCGGCCGACGACGGCGTGATGCCGCAGACGATCGAGGCGCTCAACCACGCCCAGGCCGCCGGCGTCCCGATCGTGGTCGCGGTGAACAAGGTGGACAAGGAGGGGGCCAACCCCGCCAAGATCCGCCAGCAGCTCACCGAGTACAACCTGGTGGCCGAGGAGTACGGCGGTGACACCATGTTCGTCGACGTCTCGGCCAAGCAGCGGCTGAACATCGATGCGCTGCTCGAGGCCGTCCTGCTCACCGCGGACGCGGCGCTCGACCTGCGGGCCAATCCCGACAAGGACGCCCGCGGCGTGGCGATCGAGGCCAGCCTGGACAAGGGACGCGGCCCGCTGGCCACGGTCCTGGTCCAGTCCGGCACCCTCGCCGTCGGCGACTCGATCGTGGCGGGCACCGCCTACGGGCGGGTCCGGGCCATGCTCGACGAGAACGGCACCCCGATGGACGTCGCGCTGCCGTCGCGGCCGGTCCAGGTGCTCGGCCTGACCTCGGTGCCCCGCGCCGGCGACACGTTCATCGTGGCGCCGGACGACCGCACGGCGCGTCAGATCGCCGAGAAGCGCGAGGCCGTCGAACGGGCGGCCAACCTGGCTCGCCGCCGCAAGCGGATCAGCCTGGAGGACTTCACCAAGGCCCTGGAGCAGGGCAAGGTGCAGACCCTCAACCTGATCCTCAAGGGCGACGTCTCCGGTTCGGTGGAGGCCCTGGAGGATGCCCTGCTCAAGATCGATGTCGACGAGCAGGTGCAGCTCCAGGTGATCCACCGCGGGGTCGGCGCGATCACGCAGAACGACGTGAACCTGGCCACGGTCGACCACGCCGTGATCATCGGGTTCAACGTCCGCCCGGCGGAGCGGGTCGCGGAGCTGGCCGATCGCGAAGGCGTCGACCTGCGCTTCTACTCGGTCATCTACCAGGCGCTCGAGGACGTCGAAGCGGCGCTCAAGGGCATGCTCAAGCCGGAGTACGAGGAGGCGCAGCTCGGTACGGCCGAGGTGCGAGAGGTGTTCCGCTCCAGCAAGTTCGGCAACATCGCCGGCTGCCTGGTGCGCTCCGGTGAGATCCGCCGCAACTCCAAGGCGCGGTTGCTGCGCGACGGGGTCGTGGTCGGCGACAACCTGCAGATCGACTCGCTCAAGCGGTTCAAGGACGACGCCACCGAGGTCCGCGAGGGCTACGAGTGCGGGATCGGGCTGGGGTCGTTCAACGACATCAGGGTGGACGACGTGATCGAGACCTTCGAGATGCGGGAGAAGCCACGTTCGTAGGGTCTGCGCGGTTCGACCTGCTGCTCGGTGATGTCGGCTCGCTGAAGGAGAAGCGCGCGGTGGTTCGCCCGATCCTGGCCGAACTGCGGCGGCGCCTCGAGGTCAGCGCGGCGGAGACCGGGGACCAGGACCTGTACCGGCGGTGCGAGATCGGGGTCTGCCTGGTCGCGGCCGATCCGGGTCACTGCCACCAGGTGCTCGCCTCGTGCGAGCGCCTCGTGGCCGGCCGGTCGGAGGTGGAGGTCCTGGCCGCCCGGCTGCGGGTCTGGGACGACGAGGACGAGTGAGGACCGGGGAACGGGTACCGTCGAGCCATGGCTGATACGGCACGCTCGCGGAAGTTGGCCGAGCGGATCCAGGAGATCGTCGCCGAGGCCCTCGAGAAGAGGATCAAGGATCCCAGGCTCGGCTTCATCACGGTCACCGACACGACGGTGACCGGCGACCTGCAGCACGCGACGGTCTTCTACACCGTGCTCGGCGACGCCGCCGAGCAGGAGGCCTCCGCGATCGCGCTGGAGAGCGCCAAGGGGGTCCTGCGTTCGGAGGTGGGCAGGCGCACCGGGGTCCGGCTCACGCCGACCCTCGACTTCGTCGCGGATGCCATCCCGGAGAACGCCGCCCACATCGAGGACCTGCTCCGCACCGCGGCGGCTCACGACGCCGACGTCGCCGCCCTGGCGGCGTCGGCGGCCTACGCCGGTGAGGCCGATCCGTACCGCCACGACGAGGACGTCGAGCCGTCGTGAGCCCGGACGGCCTGGCCGTCGTCGACAAGCCGGCCGGACTGACCTCGCACGACGTCGTGGCGCGGGTCCGCCGGATCACCGGCACCCGCAAGGTCGGTCACGCCGGCACCCTCGACCCGATGGCCACCGGCGTGCTGGTGCTGGGCGTCGGCCGGGCCACCCGGCTGCTCACCTATCTGGTCGGGGTGGACAAGGGCTACCGGGCCACGATCCGCCTCGGGGTCGGCACCGTCACCGACGACAGCGAGGGCGACCTGCTCGCCCGCACCGATGCCTCCGGGGTCACCGATCAGCAGGTGCGGGACGGCGTCCGTGCCCTGACCGGGCAGATCCAGCAGGTACCGAGCGCCGTCAGCGCGATCAAGGTGGACGGCAGGCGGGCCTACGCCCGGGTCCGGGCGGGGGAGGAGGTCACCCTGGCCGCCCGGCCGGTGACCGTCTCCCGGTTCGCGATCGCGCAGATCCGGCGCTGCACCGTCGAGGGCAGCGTCACGGTGGACCTCGACGTCGAGGTCGACTGTTCCTCGGGGACCTACATCCGCGCCCTGGCGCGTGACCTCGGCGCCGGGCTCGGCGTGGGCGGACACCTGACGGCGCTGCGCCGCACCCGGGTCGGCCCCTACCTCGAGAGCGCGGCCCGCAGTCTGGAGGACCTGGCCGGCGACGGCGCACTGATGAGCGTGCAGGAGGCGGCCCGGGTGGCGTTCCCGGCCCGCGAGCTGACCGAGGAGGAGGCGCACAGGCTGGGCCACGGGCAGCGGATCGGCAAGTCCGGCACCGGGGACGTGCCGACGGCGGCGTTCGCTCCGGACGGCGCTCTGGTGGCCATCGTGTCCGAGACCGGCCCGACCTGCCGGGCCCTGCTGGTCATGCGCGGCTGATCCGCCTGGCAGCATGGTGGCCGTGCAGCGCTGGAACGACCTCGACGACGTCCCGGACGGGCTCGGCCCGACCGTGGTGACCATCGGCAACTTCGATGGGGTGCACCGCGGCCATCAGCGGGTGCTCACCGCTCTGGTCGAGCAGGCGCGTGCGCGCGCGGCCGCCGCGGTGGCGATCACCTTCGAACCGCACCCGATCGCGGTGCTTTATCCCGACCGTGCCCCGGCGCAGATCGTCGGCCTCGACCAGCGCCTGAGCCTGCTGGAGGCGGCCGGGGTCGACGCCGTGCTGGTGATGACGTTCACCCACGAACTGGCTGCCTGGAGCCCGCGCCGGTTCGTCGAGGACGTGCTGGTGCGGGCCCTGCACGCGGGCGAGGTCGTGGTCGGGCACGACACCCGCTTCGGCCACCGCAACAGCGGCGACGTGGGCACCCTGCGCGAGTTGGGCGCCGAGCACGACTTCGAGGTGCTGGCCGTGGAGGATCTCGGTGCCGGCGCCGAGGGGGCGGCGCAGCGGTGGTCCTCGACCTGGGTGCGCGAACTGCTGGCGGACGGCGACGTGGCCACCGCCGCAACCGTGCTGGGCCGGGCGCACCGCACCACCGGGATCGTCGTCCACGGCGACCATCGGGGCCGCGGGCTCGGTTTCCCGACCGCCAACCTCGGGCCGGACGCCGAGGGCCTGGTCCCCGCGGACGGCGTCTACGCCGGTTGGCTGGTGCTCCTGGACGGCCCTCCGATCGCCGGGGAGGGGCCCGGCAGACGGCTGCCGGCGGCGATCTCGGTCGGCACGAACCCCACGTTCGACGGGCATGTGCGCCGGGTCGAGGCGTACGTGCTCGACCGGGACGACCTCGACCTGTACGGCCGCCGGGTCGGGGTCGAGTTCGTCCGGCTGCTCCGGCCGACCCTTCGCTACGACGGGGTGGCCGCCCTGGTCGAGCAGATGCATCGTGACGTCGACCGGAGCCGCGAGGTGCTCGGCGTCCGCGGCGCCACCGCGTGAATCTCTCCGACCCGGCGGACCCGGCCGAGGCCGAGCGGTGGCTGATCGCGCACGGGCTGCCCTGGTTCGTCCGCGGGGTGGACGACCGGGTCGGCGCGCTGGTCGCCCCGCGCCGGTTGACCCCGGTGGTGGGTCTGCTCGCGGTCCTGGCCGGCATCGTCGGCTGGCTGGTGGCGCGGGCCACGGACCTCGCCAGCGGGCTCAGCGTGGCCGTCGCCGTCGCTCTGCTGCTGTCGCTGGCCTATGCCGGTGGTCCGCTGCGCCTGGGCACCATGGCCCGCTGGGCGGCCCGGCAGGCGCTGACCCAGCTGTGGCTGGTGCTGCCCCTGGTCCTGCGTGCTCTGCCGATGCTGCTGCTGTTCACCACGTTCCTGTTCATCAACACCGAGGTCTGGCAGGTGGCCGGCAGCCTGAGCCTGCCCCGCCTGTGGGCCGCGGTGCTGGTGTTCACCGTGCTCGGCACGGCGTTCCTGCTCACCCGGCTGCCCGAGGAGGTCCGCCGGGTGGAGCAGGCGGTGGCCGGCGACGGCACGCAGTACACCGAGCTGCGCCAGATCGAGCGGGTCAACCTGGTGATCGTGCTGCTGGTGCTGCAGTCCCTGCAGGTCTTCCTGCTCGCGCTGGTCGTGTTCGGCTTCTTCGTCGGCTTCGGCGTGCTCGCGATCGGGGACGACGTGATCCGGACCTGGATGGGCGATCCGGCAGTGCCCTCGCTGCAGATCTGGCAGAGCCTGGGGGTGCCGGTTCCGATCAGCGGTGAGCTGGTGAAGGTGAGTGTGTTCCTGGCGGCCTTCGGGGCCCTGTACTTCACCATCTACGCGGTCAGCGATCCGACCTACCGCACGCAGTTCTTCGCCCACATCGACACCGAGCTCGAGCGGGCGGTCGGGGTCCGTGCGGCGTACCGCAGCATTCGGTGACTGCCCGCACCGGCTGGTACGGTGACGGTGCCGTCAGAACGGCCGCGGACTCAGAGAGCCCGGGTGAACGTGCCCCGGCGCGCCGCGCAACGACCAGGAATGGGAGCACAGTGGCACTCGACGCCGCCACCAAGCAGAAGATCATGTCCGAGTACGCGACGGGCGAGAACGACACCGGCTCTCCCGAGGTCCAGGTCGCGATGCTCACGCACCGGATCAAGGAGCTCACCGAACACCTCAAGGAGCACAAGCACGACCACCACAGTCGCCGCGGCCTGTTGATCCTGGTGGGTCAGCGCCGCCGCCTGCTGCAGTACCTGCAGCGCACGGACATCACGCGCTACCGCACGCTCATCGAGCGGCTCGGTCTGCGTCGATGACCGGAGGGCCGCGGTCCTGACCGGATCGCGGCTCTGCTCGTTCGTCACACACCACACGTCACGAGAGTGGTCGGGCCGCAACAGCGTTCCGGTCCTCGGTAGCGGCCCCCGGGAATCCGGCGCCTCGTGCGCCGTTTCGGCCCGTGGACCTCGATCGAAGACCGGACCCGCCACTCCGCCGAAACCTAACGGAGGGGAACCCTATGGAGGGTCCTGAGATCACCACCGCCGAAGCCGTCATCGACAACGGTGGCTTCGGCAAGCGCATCATCCGGTTCGAGACCGGCCGCCTCGCCCGCCAGGCGGCCGGTGCGGCCGTGGTCACCCTGGACGGCGACACGCTGCTGCTGTCGGCCACGTCCGCGGGCAAGCAGCCCAAGGACCACTTCGACTTCTTCCCGCTCACTGTCGACGTCGAGGAGCGGATGTACGCCGCGGGTCGCATCCCCGGCTCGTTCTTCCGTCGCGAGGGGCGCCCCGGCACCGAGGCGATCCTGACCTGCCGCCTGATCGACCGGCCGCTGCGGCCCTCGTTCGTCAAGGGCCTGCGCAACGAGGTGCAGGTCGTCGTCACGGTGATGTCGCTCGACCCGGATGACCTGTACGACGTGGTCGCCATCAACGGCGCCTCGATGTCCACCCAGCTCGCCGGGCTGCCGTTCAGCGGCCCGATCGGCGCCGTCCGGGTGGCCCTGATCGACGGCCAGTGGGTCGCCTTCCCGCGGCACAGCGAGCTTCAGCGGGCCGTGTTCGACATGGTCGTGGCTGGCCGGGTGGTCGACGGTGACGACGTCGCGATCATGATGGTCGAGGCCGAGGCCACCGACAACGCCTGGCACCTGATCTCCGAGGGCGCCGGCGCGCCCACCGAGGAGATCGTCGCGGCGGGCCTGGAGGCCTCCAAGCCGTTCATCGCCACGCTGGTCCGCGCCCAGCAGGAGGTGGCCGCCAAGGCCGCCAAGCCGACCGCCGAGTTCCCGGTGTTCCCCGAGTACGCGGACGACGCCTACCAGGCCGTCGCCGCCGAGGTCACCGACGAGCTGGCCGCCGCGCTCACGATCGCCGGCAAGACCGAGCGGGAGAGCCGGCTGGACGAGATCAAGAACGCGGTCAAGGGCAAGCTGGCCGAGGAGTTCGACGGCCGGGAGAAGGAGATCTCCGCGGCCTACCGCGCGGTCACCAAGAAGCTGGTCCGCCATCGGATCCTCAAGGACAAGCAGCGGATCGACGGTCGCGGACTGGCCGACATCCGTCAGCTGTCCGCCGAGGTCGACCTGCTGCCGCGGGTGCACGGCTCGGCGCTGTTCGAGCGGGGCGAGACCCAGATCCTGGGCGTGACCACGCTGAACATGCTGCGGATGGAGCAGCAGCTCGACACGCTCGCCCCGGAGACCCGCAAGCGCTACATGCACAACTACAACTTCCCGCCCTACTCGACCGGTGAGACCGGCCGGGTGGGTTCGCCCAAGCGGCGCGAGATCGGCCACGGCGCGCTCGCCGAGCGCGCCCTGATGC
>JBAPWU010000099.1:0-11503 GCA_049283855.1 Kineosporiaceae bacterium | reverse complement strand
GCCCCTCAACAAGGCCACCCCAACCGCCACCGCGCGGTCAACGCACGGGGAGCATGCTCCCCGGAGTGACCCGCGACCGGAGCCCACCCACCCCACCGCTCGTCGGGCTGGGGCGAAGCCCCGTTAGGGATTCTCGTCGAGGGCGTAGTGCTCTACAGCTACATGGCCCGGCTGCTCGAGCAGCGCAACAGATGGCTCAAGGCGACGCTCGAGGACGCGGCCAAGGAATGAGGAACGTCCGCGCGTGCCGATGAGCGCTCGAACGTCTGGCGGGCTGTGACGGACCGGACATTCCGGAGGATGTCCATGAGTAGCCTTCCGACCATGCGCACGTCCATCAGTGGAGGCTGAGTCGAAGGAGGCCGCGATGGCTGGTCAGATCGTCACGACGAAGGACGCCCCGCAGTCCCCGCTGTACGCCCAAGGGATCAGGGTTGGGGCGCAGATCTGGGTTTCGGGAATGACAGGGCTGGACCCAGCGTCGGGCCAGATGGCGGGCTCCACCATCCAGGAGCAGACCGAGCAGGCGCTGACGAACTGCGAGCGGATCATCGAGGCCGGCGGTGGCACGCGAGACGACATTGTCGAAGTGGGTGTGCTCCTAGCCCACCCGGACGACTTTGCCGGCTTGAACGAGGCCCACGCCGAACACTTCTCCGAGCGCGCACCCACGCGCTACGTCGCGCGCCTCGGGCCGGACCTGCCAGACGTGCTGGTGTCCATCCGCATGACCGCAGTCATTGGATAGACCGTCCTCGGACTGTGGGGCGCGAGACGACGTCCGGCTTGGCCCGGCCAGCCGGAGAACGGCCCTTATCGATCGGCGCAGGCGGATCCCACCGTGGGCACCTCGGGCCGAAGAACACACGCTCTTGCCGCTGATCTTCGGTGGGACGATATGCCCAAAGAGTCGGATCTCGGCTTCGGGTTCGGAGGCCAGGAGAACCAGTCGGTCGATGCCGCGGTCATTGCGGTGGCCGAGCGCCTCGACATCGGCGAGATCGCGACGATCGACAAGCGCCACTTAGTGTCGTGCGGCCCCGCCATGTAGCTGCGTTCACCTTGCTCTCGTCCTGACCGAACCGCTCTGCGGCTGTCGGCGCGAGCAGCCGCAGCCGATCGCTCAGGATTGGTCACGGCTGGAGGAGCCGCGGCGAGATTGTGCTGGCGCTGACTCCTGAGCGCGAGGCAGATCGGCACTGTCGCGACGGGAGCAGTCAGCGGTGGTTCTTGTCTGGCCAGTGCTTCTGACGGTCCAGGACCTGACCTCTCAGTTATGGGCGGCGGATGAGGCTGCAGTGGCGCTGGCCGCCGGACCGATGCGTCGGAAGGTGAGTCGGAGGCCGCCTGCGTCGAGTACCAGCTGATCCTGATCCACGCTGACGATCGTGATGCTGGCCGAGCTCGAGGGTGCGCTGGCGGGACGAGGGCCATGCGTGATTGCGGCGAACGCTTGGATGGCGGCCCGCTGGTGAGGGTCCTCACCGGCGTAACCGACCAGCGTGGTGCTCACGTTGGTCACAGTGAACCCGTCGGGAGTCCTCGTGAACTGCCCACCGATCGTGTTCACCCCGTCATCGGCTTGGAGAAACGCCGTCAGGAAACACGCGCATGCCGGCCCCGAGGTCGGCCGGGATGGCAGTCGATTGAGCGCCCTCCTGAACTTGGGTCAATCGCCAACTGCTGCCGGTGTAGTCGGCAGCCACGGCTGATGTCACCGGGTCGCTGCCGCGGTCGTCCCCGGTGGATAGCGACATGGCTAGCACGACGGTCGCGGTCACGGCGGCGCCGGCGGCCAGGATCACCCAGGTGACCGCCGCTCGACGACGCTGAATCGCGTGATACTGCGGCTCTCGCGGAGGCTCAGCCACGGGATTGCGCGCCCCAGAGAGCTGTCCACGGGTCATGTGCTTGTCATCGACAACCACGCCAGCAGCCTGAACGTGCGAAGGGAGCGTGGCAAACCCGCAGCAGGCCTGCGTCAACCGGCCTCCATCCGGGGATCGGCCACCCGAGTGACATGAGTCGCGCAGAAGCAGGCGCCGCCGAGCTGAGCCCGCAGCGACGCCGAGCTGTCCAGTGGGTGGTGACCTCAGCCAGGGAACAGCTCCATGTGCAGACGGTGGGTGTTGTTGTCCACGTGGAAGAAGGCCATCAGGAGTGTGGGCCTGGCATCCTGAGGATTCGTGTGAGCTACGAGCCGGCAGCGGCTGGTGGTGGTGCACCCGAAGTCCTCAAGTGTCATCCCACGGGCTCGCACACCTTCGAGCAGGGTCTCGGCGGCAACTTGAGCCGAGAACTCGGCGGGGATGGCTGCATCGCCCTTGTAGAGCACGCAGATCTCGTCACTGCGTTCAGCGCACTGACCGCTCAGTGACCACTGGGCAGGGATGAGCTGGGGATCGAGGGCAGATGCTGAATCCTCGACCTGGGTCGGGATGGACGGAAGCTGCTCGGAGATGTCGTAGTCAGTGACGACGGAGAGAAGAACCCATGTGTAGCCGAGTGGGGTCTCTGCTCCACCCAGGGAGTTTCGGGCATGGGCAGATGCTTCGACGTGAACCTCGCGAGCGGAGTTCGCGCTCCAGGCTGCACATTCAGCGACCCCTCCCAGAATCATCGGGAGGTTGTCGGCGTCGAGGGCGCAGGACACCTGACCCACGGTGATCCCCCGGGCAGCGAGGGCGTCCTTGATCGCTGTGGCTGCCTCGACAGGTGGGAGGGACGTGGTGAAGCAGGCCACACCGCGGGAGTTGCAGCGGCTCTTGGCGGGGTCAGCAGTCATCTGGGGCGGGGCAGGCATCGTGCGGATCGTGGCAACGAGCGCTCTCGTCTGCCGCTGACGCACAGCGTGGGCGCCCTGAAAGGCCAGATACCCCACGAGCAGTACCACCGGGAGGAGAAGGCCCAGACCCACCCAACGTCCGAAGGGCAGCGCCGTACGCAAGCGCGTGGTCGACGTGCCTGGTGTCACTGGAGAGGGATCGGCCACTGTGGGAGCAAGCTGAAACCCGTTGGGATCAGATGAACTGAGCACGGTCATGACAGTGCAGAGGCCCGACAACCCTGCCCGGCGCGGCGTACAAGGAAGTCCGCGCCCTCGGGGAGGAGTACCGGGCTCGCAACCCCCGCTCACTCGCCTGAGCGGTAGGGCGCTTGGGGGATGGCTCAGCTTGCCTTCGGGCCCCGTCGAAGCGGTTCGGCGACCTCGAGGCGCCGGCCGCGGTGATCGGCTGCAGCGTGACGCGGTAGCCGAGCACGCTTGCCAATTCGGCGACCAGGCTGAGCTGGGGGTTGACCGACTTCGCTGTCAACAGGCGCCGGATCGATTCGGGGGTATGTCCGATCGCCCGGGCCAGCTCGCTCTTGGTCATGCCCAGGTCCTGGCGGATGTCGTCGAGCTGGTTGACGATCCGGTCGACGGTGGCGATCCGCTCCGACTCCAGCAGGAACTGGCTACGGAACTCCGGGTCCTGCAGATCGTTGTCCAGGTCCTGCCAGAACCCAGTCGGTACCTCAGCCACGAGACACCTCCAGAGGAACCGTGCAAGCGTAACGCGCATGTTACGCAGCATCGTGAACCCCTGCCCACCTCTGGTCAGGGGCTCCTCAGGAGGAGACCGGATACGTGCACTCTTGGCCAGGGGGGGTCGTCTGCACGATGGCTTGGCAGTCGCGTCGGTAAGGGTCAGGTCGACTGCGGGAGAGCTGGATCAACACCTGCTGGTCGTTGAGCGGGTCCGCCGCGACGACGAAGAGGTTCGCCATGTCGTGTGTGACATCCAAGGACCCTGCGTCGCGTTCATCGACGCGCCAGATAGGGGTCATCCCAGCAGTAGAGAGGCGGGATGCCGCCTGGTTCGCGTGTAGGCCTGTTACGGGGTGCGAGTGCAGTGCTTCACCTGGCGCTTCGGCCCCGCCGGTCGGGGTAGAGGCATAGTTCTCCCCCGGCGTGGCCTTCCGTCCGACGAAGAGTTGAATCACGCCCCTGAGGTCGGGGGGCACGGTGACCGCGAACGCGTCACTGGGTTCGGTGTGACCCGGCGGGTACTCGAACGCGAGCTGGTCGTCCTCAGCACCACTTGCGACGGAGGCGCCTATCGGATTGTTGACCAGGGAAGGAGACACCGGGAGAAACGAGACTTCCACGGCCAAGTGCTGGCTCCGCAGGGCTCGATTGACCGCCACGGGGTCGGCTTGCAGTTCTGAGAATACGATCCGCACCGCCTGCCCTCCTGATACGCCGACGTTCGCATCGGCCGGCAGCGGCATGACTGCGAAGACCAAGACCGGAGTTCCGCAGGTGGTAGGCATCTGAGGGCGTCTGTCGTGGGATCGTTGCAGGTCACCGGCTGGGACGGTGCTCCGGAAGCCGGAATCGTGTAGGCACACGCGTGGCGGCGTGTCGCTAGACACTGCAACAGGTTTGATGGTTTGGTGTAGGTGTGTATCTGCGGGAGACGCGGCGACGGAACCGGGACGGTTCGACGGTGTCGTACCTGCAGTTGGCGCACAACGAACGTCATCCCGAGACCGGTTCGCCGACCGCGAAGGTGATCCACAGCTTCGGACGGGCCGACACGGTCGACCGGGCCGGGCTGGCCCGGCTGGTGGCCTCGATCTCGCGGTTCCTGGACCCCGAGCAGGCCGTGAGCGCGGCGGCCGGGGCCGAGGTGGAGGTGCTGGACTCTCGCCGGATGGGTGGGGCGTGGGTGCTGGACCGGGTCTGGGAGCGTCTCGGGATCGGTGCGGCGATCCGCCGGGTCGCCGCCGGCCGCAAGATCGACGGCGCCTTCGCCGAACGGGTGATCTTCGCGATGGTCGCCCAACGCGCCCTCGAGCCCGGCAGCAAGCTGGCCTGCACGACGTGGGTCGCGCAGCGGGTGTTCATCGAGGGTCTGCCCTGCTTCAGCGACGATGCCGCCTACCGGTCGATGGACTTCCTCCTGCAGGCGTTGGACGAGATCGCTGCCGAGGTGTTCGCCTCGGTCGCGCACCTGTTGAACCTGGACCTGGACATCGTGTTCGTGGACACCACCAGCACGTACTGGGAGGTCGACGTCCCCGACGAGGTCGCCGACGCCCTGCGCGAGGACCCCGATGACGACCAGACCTCCAGCCCGACCGAGGCCGGGGCGCGGGTGTTCGGTCACTCCAAGGACCACCGCGCCGACCTGCCGCAGGTGGTGATCGCGATGGCGGTCACCCGGGACGGGATCCCGATCCGGTGCTGGACCTTCCCCGGCAACGAGCCCGACACCGCGATCATCCGGCGGGTCAAGGACGACCTGACCGGCTGGAACCTGCACCGGATGGTGTGGGTCGCCGACCGCGGGTTCGCCTCCGCGACCAATCGGGCCTACCTGACCCGCGGTGGCGGGCACTACATCCACGCCGAGAAACTCCGCGCGACGAACACCGAGGCCGCCGCCGCGCTGGCCCGCCCCGGCCGTTACAAGACGGTGGCGGGGAACCTGCGGGTCAAGGAAGTCCACGTCGCCCCCGGCGGGACCGGGGACGGCGACGAGGGGATGCGCACTCAGCGGTTCGTGGTCTGCCACAACCCCGAACAAGCCGACCGCGACGCCGCCGTCCGCGCCAACCTGATCGCCCACCTCGAGGAGCTGATCGACGGCTCCGACACCTGGACCGCCCGCCGCCGCGACGAACTGGTCGGTGCGTTGAAGGCCAAGCCGGGGCTGCGCCGCTACCTGCGCCGCACTCCCGGCGGGCTACTCCGCCTCGACCACGCCGCAGCCAAGCGGGAGGCGCACCTGGACGGCAAGTGGCTGCTACGCACCTCCGACGCCACACTCACCCCGGAGGACCTGGCCGCGGCCTACAAGCAGCTCCTGGCCGTCGAACGCGGCTGGCGGGACATGAAGAGCTCGCTCGGGCTACGCCCGGTCCACCACCGCCGCGAGGACCGCATCCGCGGCCACGTCCAACTCTGCTGGCTCGCGCTGCTGCTGATCCGGGTCGCCGAGAACACCACCGACCAAACCTGGCGGGCCCTGCGCCACGAACTGGACCGGATGCACCTGATCACCCTGGCCACCCCCAGCGGCACCGTCGCGCAACGCTCCCAGACCACCCCCGGCCAACGCGCCACCCTGACCGCCCTCGCCCTGAGCGAACCACCCCGGTTCTACGACTTCACCCCCACCACCGAGCAGCCCTAACCGACGGGCGTCCCCCTCCCGCGGGCCCGGCCCCCCAGCCGAGGCCTGTAGTAACACGACCCTCTCAACCGTCATCGGCGTTTGCCCAGGTCAGCCCACGATTATGCGAGATCGTGTGCCCACCACCTGCGGAACTCCGGCAAGACTCCGGTGACCACAGCGGCCAGTGGGCGCGGCGAGAGGACTCCCCACATTCTCTTCCGCGGCTTCGGGTCCGCGCGGACAGTCCGGGCATGAAGCAGCCCTCCAAAGCCGACCACACACACGGCGGCCACGGCCACACCACGCAGATTCGCGGCAAGGAAGACCCCGTGTTCACCGAGATGCAGCGCATCCATCCCGTCGGCCAGATTCACCGTCATGACCGCCAGCAACGCCCATCCGATGGCCCTGCCCACTGCGCTGCCGACTACTCCGGCCGGGCCGCCGACCAGCAGCATCGCCGCGAGCACAGTCCAGAACTGGTGATGGGTCCACGACACCGGCGAGGCCGCGACCGTCGCACAGCCGATCAGGACAGCGGCATGAGTGTCCAGGCCCAGGCGATGCAACGACTGTGCGCGCCACAACGCGGCTGCGCACACGATGAGGATCACGACCACCCACACCAGCTTCAACCAGGGATCCAGGACACCGGCCCGCAGCAAGATCCCGTTGACCGACTGATTGCCCAGCGCGACCAGGTCACCGATCCGTGACGTCGCGAACACCGCCGACGTCCAGTAGGTCCAGCTCTCCCGTGGCAAGAGGATCCCTGCGATGACACCCAAGCCGGCGAAAGTACCAACGGCTCGGATGGCATCGTGTCGGCGCCCGACCATGAGGAGATGAACGATGAACAGCATTGGTGTCAGCTTCACCGCCGCTGCTGTACCAATCAGGACACCCCGCCATCGGGCAGGGACGGCGTTCACGGCATCCGACATGGCCAGCAGGACGACGAACACACTCACCTGCCCGAACCTCACATTGCTCTGCCCCGGAGCACTCACCAAGAGCCCAATCGCACAGGCCCAGATCCACCACTCCTGACTGCCGGACCGACGCGGCCGCCAGCTGGTCACTGTCACCCAGGCCAAAGCCACGAACGCGACGAAGGTCGCCACCGTCCACACGGCGTCGACGACCAACTCGGGCACCAGGCCGAGCGGCAGGAACACCAGGGCTGCGAACGGCGGATACGTGAACGGATCGCCATTCTCGGCATGGAACCCCCATAACGGATCACCGTGAAGCACCGCCCGTACCGCGCCCCAGTACACATGCAGATCCGCGAGCCGATCCGAGTTCGGCCTCAGGAAGATCAGACCCGCCATACCACACGCGATCGCCACGTAGGCGATCACCAGCCAGCGAACCCGAATCCGTAGCACCACGCCGCCGACGGCCTTCAAGGTCAACACACCCGACAGTGTGCCCGAGGGTCAAGAGGCAACATCAACAGGCATTCCCACGGCTTGTCCTGGCCGGCCCCAAAGCCCAGACGCAGCTCGGTCGGCAAATCGACGCCGCGGGCCACGTCGACGACGGTGCCGCGCAGATGTTGGCCGACTTCGTGGGCAGCCGTCTCCGACGGCCCGTATGGGATGCCTCCATGACCGTCGAAGGGGACTGAAGCAAAGTTCGCGCCAGGCTCTTCGGCGCGTGCCACGATCCGTAGGCGCACGTCGCTGGTCGGGCGTCGTCTGCCTCCTCGTGGCTCATTTCGCCGCCGGTCCCGGCGGAAACGGGCAATGACAAATCTGTGCGAATTGGCGTGAGTCGTGATCCGGTTCGGGTGTCTTTCGGTTTGGAGAGGCGTTGCCCGGCAGACTGACCGCATGACCGTGCGGCGCTTGGTCGAGCTTCGGTGGCTGTGGGTGTCGGCGTACGCGATCGTCTCGGTGGCGACGGTCGCGTTGATCTTCGCTCGCCCGCCCTCGGATCGGCTTGCGGACTTGGACGTGTACCGCGGCGCCGCCGAGATGGTGCGCACCGGCGGAGCCCTGTACGGGTTCCAAGCCGCCAACGGAGATCCCTTCACATACCCGCCGTTCGCCGCCCTGCTGATGCTGCCGCTGACCCGGATGTCACAGGTGGTCGCCGCGGGGGCCTGGACTGCGGCGTCGCTGGCGGCCGTCGCCGCCCTCGGGCATCTCGTGGCCGCGCGCTGGCCCCACGACCTACGGCCCGGGAGCCTTGCGGCGCACGAGCCGGCAGGTCGCGGATGGGGGTGGGCGCTGGCTTGTGCGCTTCTCGTGAGCGCCCCGGGTCAGTCCAACCTTCGGTTCGGACAGGTCAGCGTGTTTGTCGTCCTGCTCGCCCTCGCTGATGTCCTCAGTCTGTTCCCCGCGCGCTGGAGAGGCGTTGGGATCGGTCTGGCTGCCGCCGTGAAGCTCACCCCGTTGCTGTTCCTGGTCCACCTCGCCGTGACAGGTCGCCGGATCGACGCTGCTCGGGCAGCAGCCACGTTTGCAGCGGCCACCGGCATCGGCTGGCTGGTGCTGCCGGCCGACAGCGCGACCTACTGGTGGTCGGCGCTCACCCGCACCGACCGTATCGGCGACCTCGCCGCGTTCGGCAACCAGTCCATCAACGGCATACTGTTCCGCGCCGGGCTCACAGGGCCGATCAGAGTGGGCGTCTGGGCCATGATCGTGACCGCGCTGTGCGTCGTTGCACTGGCCCGAGCCCGGCACCTGCACACGGCAGGGCGACCGGTTCACGCGGCCGTCCTGGTCGGCTGCGCCACCATCGCCGCCTCACCGGTGTCCTGGACCCACCACCAATTCTGGACAGTACTCGCCGGCATGCGGCTCACTGCGGCTCCCCCCGGCTTCGCCCGCCTCACCGGCGTCGTCCTGCTCACCGGGCTCACCGTCTCCGTGACCGACCTGATCGCCCGGCTGCCCCTCGGGTCACACGCCGTCTTCCTGGCCGCCAACGCTCGCGGCCTGGCCGTCGTCGCCCTCTGCGTGGCCGGTTTCGCCACCCGCACCCCGGCCCCACCAACCGCCGAGCACGCTCAGCCCCTCCAACCCGAGGGCCCGGCCTCCTCCCCGAGGCCCCGCAGCTACGTTCTCACGCGACGAGCACCTGCCCTCACGGTCGGAGCGCTGCTGTTCGCGGCACTGCCGCTGCCCGGCGGCGCGGACCCCGCCGCCCACAACCTGCCCGATTCACAGGCCCTCCCGCGAGCGCTCGGCGGCCTGGGCTCCTGCCCGGACTCGGTCGCCACACCCACCCTGCTCTCCGAAGAATGTGCCCGAACCCTGATCTGGCCAGGCGAGCCAGTGAACTACTCCGGCGGATGCTGCTCGAGCGAGACCGGGCTGTCAGAAATCGCCGGCGTGACCGCCCCACTGGTCACCCGGCTCGACTACATACCAAGCCCCGGCATGCCCGCCCTTCCCATCGCACTACACCCAGTCGGGCCCGCCAACGTGTTCGCGTTCGTCGCCACCGACACCGCCTACGCCCAACTGCGAGCCTACGACCAGGCCGGACACCCTCTAGAGGGCTTGAGTTCTTCAAGTTGTCTTGCTGGGTCAAGTCCTACGCGATCAGGTTGTGGCGCAGGGCGTGCGCGTCGATGGCGGCGTCGAGTTGGTCGAATCTCCGTCGTAGTGGGGTGGGTGGGCTGTGGTCGTCGAGGAGTTCGGCCAGGCCGGGTCGGATCAGCCGGGTGTGGACCCGGGTGAGGAAGATCGCGATCTTGAGGCCGTGGTCTGTGACGGTGTAGCGGTGGGTGCCGGGGATGCGTTCGATGAGTCCGTGCAGGCGGAGGCGGCGCAGGTCGTAGCTCATTCTGCCTTGGGTCATGTCGGCTGGGGTCAGGCCCAGCAGGGGCGCCAGGTGGGCGCGGAGATCGGCGTTGCGGAACCCGTGGGGCAGCAGGCGGAAGATGACCAGGGCCGACAGGAGGGCCTGGGTGCGGGCGGAGTCGAACGGTAGGGCGGACGCGCGTTGGGTGCCGACAGTGACCGGTTCGGCGACGGCACGGAACGCGTCTTCGCCGATGGCCGGGTCGGTGGTGAGACGTTCGACGTCGAGCAGACGTCGGTTGGCTGAATAGCCGACCTGCGCCAGGGCGGGCAGGTTGCACAGCCGCTTGCCGATACCGAAGTCGCGGCTGTCGTTGATGGTCGTCTCGGTGCGCAGGGCACGGTCCAGCTTGTGATACTGCTTGATCTTGGAGTGCTTGTAGTCCACGTGCAGGCTCGGGGTCACCCCCGAGGTCAGGACCCGGGTCCGGAACCGTCCCGGGGTCGGGTGCGGGCCCCGGCGGATGATCCGGCGGTCGAAGATGAGCCCGACCTGGTCGGGGCGGCCGAGGTCGAGGTTCTCCCGGATGATCTGCTCGAACAGGATCCGCCCGGACCGGGGCCGGTCCAGGGTCTGGGTCAGGGAGAACTCGGCCTGCAGGACCGAGACGTCGTACCGGTAGCCCGCCGCCCGATCGGCGCGGGTGAACGGGTGCGGGAGGATCTTCAGCCACTTGCGGAGCAGCCGGTCGATCTTGGCGGGCGTCAGCCGGTCACAGATCCGCTGCAGGCGGGGCGTATCACCGGGGTCGTCCAGGGCGGCGAAGGCGTTGTCCAGGGCGGTGAAGGCGATCCCGGCCCGGGCGGCCTGACGTTTGGCGTACTCGTTGCCGTTCAGGCACAGCCGGGCGTTGTAGGGGAAGTAGGAACAGAACTTGAGGAAGAACGGACCGAAGTCCTCATCGACGCAGTAGAAGTAGAAATGGTTGACCACACCCGTCGAGCGGACGATCCACGGGTAGGGCGCCCCGGTGAGCAGGTTGCGGCGCTTCTCGGTCCGGAACACCCGGGTCTTCTCCTGCGCCCGCCCGACGAACAGCACCCCCTCGCTGCGGCCGGCGGCCTCGAAGGAGGCCAGGTACTCATGCGCGACGTCGTCCTTACGCTGGCCCTTCTCGAAGTCGACCACCGGCACCTGCTGGTCGCGGGCGAAGGCGTGGATCGAGGCGACGAACGCCTTGCTGATCGGGTCCATCAACGCCGACGACGCGAACCGCGCCCCGCGGTGGCCGACGAAGAACCCCGCCGCTCCGGCCGGGTACTGCAACCGGGGCTGGTACACGTTCAGATACAGCCGGTCGATGCACTCCACCTCCAGCACCACATGATCAGCGAGCACATCGGCGACGGTCCGAGGTAGCGTCATCACAAGCTCCGGTCGCGGTGTCTTGGCCCCTCAACAAGGCCACCCCAACCGCCACCGCGCGGTCAACGCACGGGGAGCATGCTCCCCGGAGTGACCCGCGACCGGAGCCCACCCACCCCACCGCTCGTCGGGCTGGGGCGAAGCCCCGTTAG
>JBAPWU010000098.1:0-29843 GCA_049283855.1 Kineosporiaceae bacterium | reverse complement strand
CGCAGGAGCGTCGCCCCATGGGTCCGGATTGCCAGCGCCGGATACCTGGCCACGACGCGTCGCCATCACCTCTGCCACCCTAGGCGCTGACCACGCGGGCGGACTCGAAGAACTCCATGGGCAAGGGACGGTCGAGCCTCCAGCGGAACGAGACCGGGCGGGCGCCGTCGTGGGCCACGTAGGCGGCTGGACCGAGGAACATCAGGGGTTGGGTTCCGAGGGGTCCCCGCTTGGCCTCGCGGGCGAAGAGCAGGATGTGCCGTCCGTGGGCCTGGTGCTCGACGTAGCGAATGGTCGTGGCAGAGTCGCCGTCCAGGTTGTTCGGCGACTCCCAGTGGATCTCGCGGGGGGAGATCGCGTAGTCCCGATACATGGTGGTCGGGGAGTAGGCGGTTTCGGTCT
This sequence comes from Kineosporiaceae bacterium, assembly GCA_049283855.1. Classification (GTDB taxonomy): domain Bacteria; phylum Actinomycetota; class Actinomycetes; order Actinomycetales; family Kineosporiaceae; genus JADJPO01. The sequence continues at coordinate 29,441 of JBAPWU010000098.1, read as the reverse complement.
TCTGCCAGGTGATGTCGAAGGCGTCGGCGTTTCAACGTCGCGATCTCGCGTGGACGGCGGCGGCCAGCTGTTGGCGGGTGACCCCGGTGAGGGCCCGGTAGCGCAGGTCGAACCGGAACCGCTGGTCCTGGAAACCGATGAAGTCCAGCACCGTCAAGACGTCCTTGCCGTCCGCGCGGCGCAGGCCGCGCCCGAGTTGCTGCAGGAAGACGGTGGCTGACTCGGTGGGCCGCAGCATCAGGACGGTGTCCACTGCCGGCACGTCGAGGCCCTCGTTGAACAGGTCGACGGTCACGATGACCTGCAGGACCCCGATCCTGAGGTCTTGCCGGCAGCATGGCCCAATCACCACCGCAACGTTGCCGCGACACCCTCTCGACACGCTCACGTGAGGACGACGGCGAGCGCCAGGACGGAGAAGACGACCGCCTGGGCGCTGTGCACGGCGATGCCGATCAGCGCACTCCTGTACCGCTTGGAGGGGTAGGCGATGATGACCGAGTCAAGCAGCGTCTGCGGGATCACCCAGGGCACGTGCAGGTGGTAGGCGGCGAACAGGACGCCGTTGGCCAACCAGTCCCACCGGCCGAACCTGCCGTTCATCCGGGGCAGCAGCAGGCCGCGGAAGAGCAACTCCTCGCCCAGCACGGTGTTGAAGACCTGCAGGGTGACGATGAGGCAGAACCAGCCCCAGTTCCCCGCCAGGAACGTCTGCCCGGCGTCCGAGGCGAGGAAGAGGCCCATGTCTCGCAGGGCCGGGGCGGGTAGCCTGGGCAGCATCTCCTCGGCGCCGACGGCGACGATCAGCGGAACCACGACCAGCCACATCCGCCCGCCGCGTCGGCCGGTGCTCGGGCGTCGCGGGGCATGCAGCCACAGTGCGTCCGTCAGCACGGACCAACGCAGGGATCGCTGTTCGCGGCCGACGAGGATCAGCACCAGCAGGAACTGCCAGATCAGTCCGAGGGTCAGTGTGATGATCAGCGCGCGAGGCAGCGCGGTCGGGCCGGCGAACCCAGGGGCGATGCGGGGTGCGACGAGCCAGACCATCGTGGCCATCGGCACGGTGGCCGCCGCCCAGGTGCCGAGAATGCCGGTGAGGCCGAACTGGGGTATGCGCACCGCTTCGGTGGTGGGAGCTGTCTGGAGCTTCGTGGTAGCCACGGCGGCTACCTCCTTCAGGGGTGGGTGGTGTGATGCGCGACCCCGACATCGGACGACGGCCCGCTTGCCCGCCCCTTGAACGACCTTTGAAGCGTTCCTCATGAATCGTGACAAACTCCTCCAGTGAGGGTCTCGCTGCTCGGTCCGGTGGCCGCGTCCACCGGCGAGGCCGACCTGCCTCTCGGAGGGCTGAAGCAGCGCGCCGTGTTCGCGCTGCTCGCGCTCCACGCCGGACGGGTCGTCGCCCTCGACCGCCTCGTCGACGAGGTGTGGAGCGACGAGCCGCCGTCCCGCGCCACCCTGAGCCTTCAGTCCTATGTGGCGCGCCTGCGTCGCGTTCTGGCCGCGGGCGGCGACGTCGACGCGCCCCGGATCCTCACCCGGCCGCCGGGCTGGATCCTGACGCTGGATCCTGAGCAGGTCGACGTCACCCGGTTCGAGGGGCTCATCTCCGCGGCCCGGCGGGCGTTGGGCAGCGGCGGTACGGCCGGTGCCGCACACGCGGCCCGGAGTCTGGAGGAGGCCCTGGCGTTGTGGCGCGGCGAACCCCTGGGCGGTCTCGAGGGGGTGCGGTTCGCCCGTGAGCAGGCGGTCAGGCTCGACGAGCTGAGGCTCGGCGCGACCGAGCTGCTGCTCCAGGCCCAACTCGATCTCGGTGAGACCGACTCCGTGGCGGAGCGTTCCCGTCAGTTCGTCGGCGAGCACCCGTACCGGGAGCGCGGATGGTGCGCCCTCATGCTCGCTCTCTACCGGTGCGGGAGACAGGCGGAGGCGTTGGCCGCGGCGGCCGGGTTGCGCCGGGTGCTGGCCACCGAGCTCGGCGTCAGCCCATCTCCGGAGGTCCGCAGGCTGGAGGAGCAGATCCTGCGACACGATGCCGCCCTGTCGCTGTCGGCGACCGAGCTCACGGGTCTGTCACCCGAGGCGGGCACCGCCTCGGAGGAGTCCCCCGGCGCCTCGGCCACCGATCCACGCTCGTCCCTGGTCGGCAGGGACGACGCCCTGTCGCTGGTGAGCGCCGCCGTCGAGCGGGCGGAGTCGGGCCAGGGCCGACTGCTGGTTCTGCACGCCCCGACAGGCATGGGGAAGTCCAGCGTCCTGCAGGCGCTCGAGGAGCGAGTGCGCGCCGACGGCGGCGTCGTCGTCCGCGGCGACTGCATCGGCCCAGGCACGGCACCCGCGCTCTGGCCCTGGGTCACCATCGTCCGCGGCATCACCGACACCGAGACGCCGCTCGTCGCAGGGGGTCTCGACGCCCGCGAGGCGGACGCCGGGCTGGCGAGGACGAGGTTGTTCCGAGGAGTCATCGACGCTGTCGCCGGCGCCCGGGCCGCCGGACCGCTGGCGGTGGTGATGGACGACGTCCACTGGGCTGACGCCGACACGCTCACTCTGCTGTCGCTGGCCGTGGACGAGCTTGCGCGACACGGCGTTCTGTTCGCCGTGGCCGTCCGCTCGGACGAGCCGGGCTCCGACGCGGTGCTCGCGCTGCTGGATCGCCTACGACGAACCGACGTTCAGCGCGTGAGCCTCGCCCCGCTGGAGACGGCGGAGGTCGCCGCGGTGGTCCGGGAACTGTCAGGCGCCGACGCGGATCCCCACGTCGTCGCCGCCATCAGGTCCCGAACTGGCGGAAACCCCCTGTTCGTGTGCGAGCTGGTGCGCCTGCTCAGCAGCGAGGGCCGGCTGGACGCCGACGGGGTGCGCGCGACTCTGCCGGGCGAGGTCGGGAGGTCCTGCGCCACCGGCTCGCCAGGCTGCCTCAGCAGACCGTGGCGATGCTGAGTGTCGCCGCGGTCCACGGCGGCCCCACGTCGGTCGAGCTGCTGGCCGACGTGACGGGGCTCGATGCCGACGCGGTCCTCGACGCCTGCGAATCGGCAGTGCTGGCAGGCCTGCTCCTAGACGACGCCCAGCATCCGGGCTCCTTCGTGCTCAGCCACGACCTCGTGCGGCAGACACTGGAGCAGGCTCTGTCCACGGCCCGCCGTTTGCGACTGCACGCCCGCATCGCCGAGGCACTGCAGGCGCACGGTCCGCCGAATCCGCGCCAGATCGTCGACGTGGCGCGGCACCTGACCCTCGCCGCACCGCTCGTGGGCCCGGCGGCCGCCGTCCCACACTTGATCGCCGCCTCGGACGACGCGCTCTCCCGATATGCCAACGATCAGGCCGAGCGGCATCTGAGAACAGCCCTGGATCTGGTCTCACAGGTGCGTGTCCCGGCGGAGAGAGCGGCGCTCGAGGGCCCGGTCCGGGGTCGCCTGACCGTCCTGCTCCTCACCCTGCGTGGCACCGAGGCCGATCCGCACGGCATCGCACGGGAGGTGTCCGAGCCCACTGATCCCGAGGCGACCATGGGATGGCTTGGCAGCATGATCCAGGCCACGGTCACCGGGCGGGCGCCTCAGGCGGCGGCCGCGGCGGAGGACGTGCTGGCGGGTCAGCCGCCGCCGATCGCCCGGTTCTCCGCGCATTTCGTGCGCGGCTTCGCCAGCCACCTCACCGGTCGGATCGAGCTGGCCGGTGCGGACTTCGACGCCATGGACGAGCTTGCCGCCGCGGGCGTGGAGGTGGAGATCCCTGGGTTCTTCGTCGGAGCGGTCGTCGGCGCCGCTGAATCGGCTCTGGTGGCGCACCTGTCCGGTGACGACGCGCGGGCCGATGCGCTGATGGCCACGGCCGAGAGCCGCGCGGCAGGCTCAGAGGCCGCCCGGATGATCGCGGCGCAGCACCTGACCTGGCTGGCGGCGATGCGCGGCGACGCACAGCGGGTACGCGAGCACGTCGCCGAGTGCCGCACCCTGGCGAGCCGGTTGGACTACGCCCTCTACGGCCATGCCGCGGACGTGATCGGCGGATGGGCGGAGGCGATGTCGGGAGACGCGACCGGCGCCGAGCGCGCGGACGCCGCCTTCGACCGATACCTCGCCACCGGTCTTCGCATGCTCACGCCGCTGTACCTGTTGTTGCGGGCCGAGGCTCACTCGGCAGCCGGTCACGAGGCCCGCGCACGTGAGCTGATCCGCCGATCGCGTGGCGTGCGAGCCGAGACGGGTGAGGTGTGCGTCAGCCCGCGGTTGCTGGCCTGGGCCGCGGCACACCTGCCCGAGGGAGGCTGACGCCCGGCGTCAAGGCCGGTGCAAGCCCGCGGCGACACGCTCCGACTGAACCGCCGGTCGAACCGGACCGGCGGCGCACGTCTCACAGGGAGCATCCGATGGGCGAGCATGAGGGCGAGAGCCTCGAGCTGACCCTCCTGGTGCTGCGACGAATGTCTGCGCAACGCCACCAGCTGGCCCGAGCGATGACGGGTCGGTCTGGGCAGACGCCGGAGGGCGTCTGGTGGGAACTCGTGGATGCCTCCGCGGCCGCGGACCTGCCGCCGTCGGGAGTGGCCCTGACCTGCATCGGCCCCGGCGGTCGCGTCACCGTGGCGGCGCTCGGTGTCCCCAATCCAGGCTCGACGTCCGAGTACTCGGAACTGCTGCGCGCCCTGCTCGCCGCCCTGCGCCGTCAGGCAGCAGACGAGGTGATCGTCTGCTCCGCCGACCGGCACGTCGTGGAGGCCCTGCTCGAGGTCGGCTTCGGGCACGCGCCGCACGACGGTTCCGACGACTGCTACCTCACCGCCCTGTGACCGCCCAGTCTGCAAGGACCGTTCAAGGCCGATCCAAGCCAGCGATCGCAGGCTTGTCCCGTCAACGACAACCTCGTCTCCGTTGGAGGGACCGTGCCGAACATCGAGATCGATGAGCGGGTCGATGCCCAGCCTCGCTCGCTCGTGGTCCGTCATCCCGTGGCCGTGCTGCTGGTGGGCGCCACCGTGTTCGTCTGGGCGACGCAGATGGCGTCGCTGCTCGCCGGCGTGGACGTGATGCCGGCCAAGATCGGTGAACTGGTGGTCCTGCTCGCGGGCGCCACCTGGATCACCGCCAGGATCGCGGGACGGCGCGGGGTCCGGCGCCTGTACGCCGGTCTCACCCGCTGGCGGCTCGGGATGCGCTACCTGCTCGTGGTCGCGGCGATGCCCCTGGCCACCGTTGTCGTGGCGGCTGCGACCGGCACGCTGCACTCGGGCGGGTGGGCAGCCGTGGTCTCCACCTATCTCCTGTTCCTGGTCCTGGGAGCCGTGACTGGCAATCTGTGGGAGGAGACGGTCTGGGGAGGCTTCGTGCAGGGCCGCCTGATGGACGCTCGCGGCCTGCTCATCGGCTCACTGCTGACCGCCGTGCCGTTCTATCTGATCCATCTTCCGCTGGCCTTCGAGGCCAACGGCTGGAAGGGCACGACCTGGCAGGACGCCGCCATCGACTGGACCCTGCTCCTGCTCGCCGCGCCGTTCCAGCGCTACCTCATCGGCACGCTGCTCGTCGACACCGGCGGCAGCACGCTGGCCGCCGGCCTGATGCACGCCTCGATCAACGCCGCCGGTGCGATGGCCGTCATCCCCGGCGGATGGCAGCACATCCCGGCCCTCGTCGTCCTGACCGTCGCGGTCGGGGGATACCGCTGGCGGCGCGGTCTGTCGATCAGCGACGGCTACGCCCCGGCCCTGATCACGACGGGCGAGCCAGACCCGGCCGCGCAGCGATGAGCAGTGCCCACGCGGTCATCGATCATCCGGTGGCGAGCGTCTCCGCGCACAGCGCCGGGCGGTCGATCCTCCTGCACCTGGCCCCCGGGGTCGCGGCGATGGGGGTCTACATCGCGGCGGCTCCGGTCGCCGCGCGCGTCGGCCTGCCCAGCATCGCCGCCCTGGCGCTCAGCGGGCTGCTCGGAGTGGTCCCGATCCAGCTGTCTGTGCTCGCCCGGCATCGGCGCCTCACCCCGGATCAGCCCGCGAACCGGCTGCGGGTCAGACTGCCGCTACCGGGGTTGCTCGGATTCGCGCTGCTGGAGGTCGTTCTCGGCGGCCTCGCCTTCGCCCTCACCACCGCACTCGCCCAACGGCTGAGGAGCCAGGCGTTCGGCTGGTGGCCCCAGTCGTGGATCATCGACGCCGGCACCCACCCGGGGTACACGCGGCAGGCCCTCCTGACCACCGCCGTGCTGATGCTGCTCGGGTCGGTGATCGCGGCTCCCGTGGTCGACCTCGGCCTGCTGACCTCCTACCTGCTCAGGGTCTGACAGCGCGTCGTGGCACCGCGGCGTGGCGGCTCGCAACGGACTTCCCCCGTCAACGCAACGATAAGGTGAGGCCAGATCGGCAATGGCGTGGAGGAAGAGTGGCGGTGGTGCCCCCTGGCGTCCAGTCGGCCGAATCTGGAACAGGTCGCAGCCATGGCCGGAGTCTCCAGGGCCACGGTGTCCCGGGTCGTCAACGGCTCCTCGTCGGTCGCCCCAGCGCTTCGAGAGAGGGTCCAGCGGGCCGTCGCCGATCTCGGCTACGTTCCCAACCATGCGGCCCGTGCGCTGGTGACCCGTCGGACCGACACCATCGCCCTGGTGGCCTCCGAACCTGACAGCCGGGTCTTCGGCGACCCGTTCTTCGCCGACATCGTGCGCGGTGTCAGTCATGAGGCGATGGGCGCCGGCCTGCAGGTGATGCTCCTGATGGCGCAGTCGCACGCGGATCTCGATCGGATCGAGCGGTACCTGCGGTCAGCCCCGATCGACGGCGTGCTGCTGATCTCCCAGCATGCGACCCACGACCCGCTGCCGGCGGCCATGACCCGGGCGGGCATCCCGGTCGTCATCGGGGGTCGGCCACTGCACCCCGATCTGGCCGTTCCGTACGTCGACAACGACAACGTCGGCGGAGCGGAAGTGGCGGCCCGCCACCTGCTGGAGCGCGGCCGGAGCAGGGTGGGCACGGTCACCGGACCGAAGGACATGTCCGCCGGGATCGACCGGCTCGCGGGCTTCAAAGCCGGTGCAGGGCAGGCATTCCGCGCTGCACGGGTGGAGAGCGGAGACTTCACGATGGCCGGCGGCGAGCTGGCGACGACTCGACTGCTGGCCCGGGCGCCCGACCTCGACGGGCTGTTCGCCGCCTCAGACCTGATGGCCATCGGTGCCCTGAAGGCCCTTCGGCTGGCAGGTCGCCGGATCCCCGACGATGTCGCCGTCGTCGGCTTCGACGACATCCCCATGTCCACGTTCGCCGATCCGCCGCTGACGACGGTCCGGCAGGACACCGTTCTCCAGGGCCGGGCGATGGCGCGGATGCTCGTGTCCCGGACCCGTCCCGGTCTCGCCCTCGAGCCTCTGGGGGACCTCCCGCCGGTGGACGCCCTCGACCACCTGATCCTCCCGGTCACCCTCGTGGTCCGCGAGTCGTCGTGAGCAGGTCGTCGAGGGCCGCGACCCGGAACTGACACGGGGTGGTGGACACCCTGGCGAGGTTCGTATCCAGGTGAGCCTTGTGCGTCATTTGATCCTGTGGTTGCCTGTCCAGAAATCGCTCTCTGGGCGGAACGTCGGCTCGTCTCCACACCCGAGGAAGCAGGTCACACCATGGTGCCGAACGGTCTCCTCGCACGTCTCGCCGGACGCCGCCCCCGAGCCGTGGGCCGCGCCGAGGCCTCGGGAGCCAGGCGTCGAGTCTCGGTGGGCGTCCTCGGGCTGGTCGTCATGCTCCTCGTGGGCCTGGGCACGGTTGGGTCCGCCCAGGCCGCATCGACGATGGCACCGTCGCAGGGCGGGCCGGACTTCGGCCCGAATGTGTTGGTATTCGACCCGAGCATGCCGACCAGTCAGATCAAGGCGGCCGTCGACGCGGTCGCCGCTCGGCAGGTCGACCAGGCCGACTCCGAGATGGGCGCACGCCGGTACGCACTGCTGTTCAAGCCAGGCACCTACGGATCGACGACCGCACCGCTGAACTTCCAGGTGGGCTACTACACCGAGGTGGCCGGGCTGGGCCTGTCCCCGACCGATGTCGTGATCAACGGGTCGGTCAACGTCTACAACCGCTGCTCCGGGTCCACGTGCTTCGCGCTGAACAACTTCTGGCGGTCGATGTCCAACCTGACGATCAACGTGACCGACCCCGCCGGGGCCGGTTGCTACGCGGGCGAGTTCTGGGCGGTGTCGCAGGCCGCGCCCATGCGGCGGGTCAACGTGACGGGCGGCAACCTGACTCTCATGGACTACTGCACGGGCCCGTCCTTCGCCAGCGGCGGATTCATCGCGGACTCCAAGTTCACCGGCGGCACAGTCATCAATGGCTCCCAGCAGCAGTTCCTGGTGCGCAACAGCAATCTCGACGGCTGGACCAACGGCGTGTGGAACCAGGTGTTCTCGGGCGTTGCCGGTGCGCCCGCCCAATGCTTCCCCGCTGCCACGTCGTGTGGCGGGCCCTACACCACGCTGGCGACCACGCCGGCCAGCCGTGAGAAGCCGTACCTGTACGTGGACGCGAGGGGCGCCTATCAGGTCTTCGTCCCGGCCGCCCAGAGGAACTCCTCGGGAGCCACGTGGGAGAACGGCCCGACCCCCGGCCGCTCGATCCCGCTCTCGAAGTTCTTCGTCGCCAAGCCGTCCGACTCGGTGCAGACGATCAACAACCAGCTCGGCAGGGGCAACAACCTGCTCTTCACCCCTGGCGTCTACGACATCGACCGGACCATCTCGGTCAAGCGGGACGACACGGTCGTCCTGGGCCTGGGCCTCTCCTCCCTCACGGCGGTCAAGGGTGCGACGGTGATGAGCGTCGCGGACGTCAAGGGGGTCGACATCGCCGGCCTCATGATCGACGCCGGCACGGTCAACTCACCGATCCTCATGCAGATCGGCAAGCAGCACGGCAACAGCCACAGGAGCAGCGCCGCCGATCCCACCGCCCTTCAGGACGTGTTCTTCCGCATCGGCGGACCTCACGCCGGCAAGGCAACGGTCAGCCTCGAGGTCAACAGCGACGACGTCATCCTCGACGACATCTGGGCCTGGCGGGCCGACCACGGCAACCCGGGGACGGTCGGCTGGACCATCAACACCGCCGACACCGGTGTGATCGTCAACGGTGACAACGTGACGGCGACCGGGCTGTTCGTCGAGCACTACCAGAAGACCGAGACGATCTGGAACGGCGAGAACGGAAAGGTCGTCTTCTTCCAGAACGAACTGCCGTACGACCCGCCCAGCCAGTCGGCATGGAACCGGCCATCCGGCGCCAAGGGCTGGCCCGCCCTGAAGGTCACCGACAAGGTGTCCCGCTTCAACGGGTACGGGATGGGCAGCTACAGCTTCTTCAACCAGGGCGTGGACATCTTCGCGGACAACGCGTTCGAGGTCCCGGCCAAGCTGCCGACCGGAAGCCTCAAGGACCTGCTCACGATCTTCCTCGATCCAGCCACGGGGAAGGGTGGCATCCTCAACGTGATCAACGGCACCGGCGGGCCTTCGACCATCGCCAACCCGGACGTCCCCGTCACCGTCGTCTCCTACCCCTGAGCCGACCGGGCACCGGTCCACCCCCCATGGGGGACGACTGGTGCCCGGGACCATCGTGGCTCAGGCGTTGACCGACTGCCGGGCCGGGGCCCCCAACTGATCGTCGAGCATCACGTTCCCGAAGCCGGCCTCGGCGTACACAACCCCACCCAGATGCGCGCCTGGCTCCACGCAGGCGATCAGCCCTGCCCAGCGCCGCGGACGCGCAAGACTTGTATCACGCAACCCGCAGAACATGTACTTAGTCGCCCGCAGAAGCTGTATCGTGGACTCATGGCGGAGTACGTGCCGAGGCTGGCCGATTCCCTGATCGCCGGCCTGCTGCGCCAGGCCCCCGCGGTGATGCTGACCGGGCCGCGGGCCAGCGGAAAGACCACCACGGCCACGCGCCACGCCATCGACACCGTGCGTCTGGACCGGGCCGCCGAGGCAGCCGCGTTCATCGCCGACCCGGACGCCGCTCTGTCCGCGCGGCGCACGCCCCTGCTCATCGACGAGTGGCAGGTCGTCCCCGAGGTCCTGGGCGCGATCAAACGATCTGTGGACGCCGACCCCGGACCGGGCCGCTATGTGATCACAGGCAGCGCGCGCTCCGACCTCGACAGCCCCACCTGGCCAGGCACGGGCCGCGTGGTGCGCCTACCGGTCTGGCCAATGAGCCAACGCGAACTCACCTACACCACATCCTCCGCCGGTGTCCTGGACCGAGTCCTCACCGACGGCCTGGACAGCCTGGCGCTTCCACCACAGGTGCCAGACCTCCCCGGCTACCTGGACCTCGCCGTCGCCGGCGGTCTCCCCCAGGCAGTGCTGACCCGGGACCCGATCTACCGGCGCCGCTGGCTCACCTCCTACCTCGAACAACTCGTCACCCGAGACGCCGAGAGCCTGGACGGCGGACGCGATCCGGTCCGCCTGCGCCGGTATGTCGACGGACTTGCCGAGAACCTGTCCGGACTTGCCGCAGACGTCACTCTGGCCGAGACCGCCGGTCTGAACATCCGCACGGCCGCCGCCTACGACCGGCTCCTGCAAGCCCTCGGCGTCCTCGATATCGTCCCCGGCTGGTCCAGCAACCGACTCAAACGCCTCACCCAACGCGGCAAGCGCTATCTCGCCGACACCGGCCTGGCCGCTGCCGCGCTCCGCGTGGACGCCGACGACATCCTGCGCGACGGCAACCTCATCGGACGATTCCTCGACGCCTACGTCGCGGCGCAACTACGCCCCGAGGTCGCCGTCTCGCCCCACACCCCCAGCCTCTACCACCTCCGCGACCGCGACGGACACGAGATCGACCTGCTCCTCGACTATGGGCGCAAAGGACAACTCGCCCTCGAGATCAAGGCCACCGCCGCACCCCGAACCGCCGACGCCACCCACCTGCGATGGCTCATCGAGCGTCAACCCAGTGTCCGCGCCGGCATCGTCCTGCACACCGGACCCAGCCTGTTCCAACTCTCCGACTCGATCATCGCTGCACCCATCGCCATCCTCTGGAGCTGAACGCGTCCGCCGTTCGGGATCACCGCCCAATCATGCTGTTCACGATCAGCCGACTTTCCGATTCACGGTCAGCCGAACCCTGAACGCACGATCAGCTGCATCAGCCACTCACGTCCGCCGAGCCTGGGCTGGGGGCACTGCCCGCGCACAGACGCCCCGCGCCATTCCACACCTGGACGGACGCTCAGCGGGCAGCCTGATCAACTGGCTGCCGCCGGCCCTTCGGCTGCTGTTGCCCATGGCGGGTCTGACAGCGCGAGGTGACGTGCAGTGATGCCGGTCCTCATCGATCACGGACCAGGATTGGACCACGGACCACTGTCGCCAGCCTGCGACGGGTCGTGAACGGCTGGACGTCCGTGCCGCCCCTGGCGAGTGGACGGGCGCGCTTGCCTTGTGCGGTCGCACCGTTCGTTCAGGCCCAGAGGGTGGCGATGGGCAGGGCCCAGATCCTCGTGTCGAGTTCGAAGGGTTGCCTGCCGGTGTGGAAGACGATCCCGCGGACGAAGGACTCGCCGAGTTCCTCGCGCAGCCAGGTGAGGTGTCGGGCGTCCTTGATGGTGGGCGCCGAGGCGGCTTTGACCTCTGCGGCGATGAGGCGCCCGCCACCGAGGTCGATGACGATGTCGACCTCGTGCCGTCCGGCCTCGGTGCGTAGGTGGTGCAGGCGGGCCCGGGGTTGGAGCAGGTCGATCTCGGGCCGGAGCTGGGCCACGACGAAGGTGTCCAGGATCCTGCCCAGCAGGTCGGGATCGGACAGGACGCTCGTCTCGTCGATTCGCGCCGCGGCCATCGCCACGGCGGAGTCGACCAGGTACCGCTTGGAACGCTTGACCAATCGGGACAGCCGGTTCGAGGTCCAGGTCGGCACCAGATCGAGCAAGAACAGGGCCGACAGCAGCCGGTCGTAGGCGTCGGCGGTGCGCTTGTCGATGCCCGCCGCCTCGTACAGCGTCGTATCGGTCGGCAGGCCTGCGGTCGACAGCGCCAGCGCCTCCAGGTAGCCGCGCAGGCGGACAGGGTCCCGTGACCGCCCGGCGGTGAGGACGTCGCGGGTGACCACGTGCTCGAGGTAGGAGTCCAACCAGGTCCGCCGGACGGTGGGCGGCAACCGCAGCGCCGGCTCGGGGAACCCGCTGACACCGGCCAACGCCACGTAACCGTTCAGATCCGGGGCCTCCGGCGGTATCCGGACCGCACCCAGGTCCCCGCGTTGGGCCGCCGACAGCACTCCGGGCGCCCCGGTCGCGGCCGAGATCTCGCGGCGGGTCAGACCATGCAGCACCACGCGAACCACTCGCCCGGTCCCCGGCCACATCGTGGACGTCAGATCCGCCTCGACACTGCCGGTGAGCAGGAACCGGCCCGGGTGGGCGTCCTCGTCCACGGCCCGCTTGACCGCACCCAGGATCTGCGGGACCTCCTGCCACTCATCGATCAACAGCGGCTCACGCATCCGCCGCAGCGCGGCGTCCGGGTCAGCAGCCACCACGGCCGCCGTCCCCGGATCATCCAGACGGAGCACATCGGCCGCCAGACGACGCATCGTCGTGGTCTTCCCCGCCGCCCGCGGACCGGTCACCATCACCCCCGCAACCGCACCGACCAACTCCCCCAGGAACGGGTCAGCAAGCCGCCGGACATACCCCACACCCGCCACGCCTGGCGATAATACTCCTTCCACACGGTTGCGAATACACTTTTCACGCACTTACTGGTGTGGTTTCCACGCAGGGTGCTCCGCGTACGCGAGGGAGATGTGCCCGAGGCCGGGCTGCGATGCGCAACAGGCAGCCTCGTGGGCACTCGAGCGTGTGGCGCTGCGCCTGGCGCGCGCGAACGACAGCCACTGCACGGACCATGCTGTTTCCGGCAGGCGCTGGGAAGTGGTTGGTCACCAACGGGATCGACAGGGCGACCAGGACGGCGAACACCCCCGAGACCCAGAGGTGCGGTTCGCCGGGAGGTGCCACCACGCCAGCAGTTGCTCGTCGGAGGGGTGGTGCGGGACGTTGATCACGGCGGCAGTCATGAACAGGGAGACAGCGAGGACGACCACGGCCGCTGTCGCCGTCGCCGTGGCTGCCGCCCGGGTGAAGGTCGGCTCTTCGGTGGTGATGGGGCGGAGGAGTTGCGGCCATCGGGTCCCCTCGGGTCGTGGAGACGGGGATCCCAGCGTCGGATCGGCGGGCGCCACCGCGCGACGGGGCAGCCTCGGGTCCTCGTCTCAGGGCTGACCCTGAGGCCGCTGCAGTCGAGCTGAAGGACAGCTCGCCGGACTCGGGATCCTGCTGCTGTCCCGGGCGGTGGAGATGCCCTTCGCATCACCGTTGCTCGAGCGGCACGCGGAGGGGTCGGCTACCTGCTCAAGATCACCCCCGTGCTGCGGGCTGTCATCGGGCGGAACAAGACCGAGTTCGGCCCGCCGCGGGCCCCGAGCGCCAAGAGCATGCGCCGGGGGGTGGGGGTGCTCGTCGACAGCGACTCCGGGGAGGCACTGATCGAGGGCCCGGTGCGGCTCTGGGATCTGCCCGAGCTGTCCGCCCGGGACCTTGCGAGGGCGCTGGCCGGCGACGTGCCGGCCGCGCACCTGCTGCGCTTCGCCCATCGCGATCCTGAGTTCCGCGAGGACGGCGGCTACTCCCCCGTGGCCTTCGGCTGAGCGGCCGCCGGTTGCATGGCGAACGTCTGGGACACGATCCTGCCGTCGTCCACCACGAAGGTGTCGGTGCCCAGGAGGATGTCGCTGCCCACGCACCAGGTGATGTAGCCGATGTTGCGCTCGACCCGAAGACTCCTGAGCGTGAACCGGCCCAGGGCCTCCGGCGGCAACGAGGCGATGAACGCCTCGAAGAAGCCGTGGATCTCGGAGCGGCCGCGGTACACCTTGTCCTCGGTGACGAACCGTGCATCGTCGTGATAGTCGGCCACGATCGCCGCGACGCCCTTCTGCGTCAGGAACGCGTCGAGGTGACTCTGCACGACGTCACGCGTGACTGATTCGATCTTCATGGCACAGCTCCTTGAGGTGGGTTTGAGTCAGGGGTCGGTGACGTGCCTACGGCCGGGCCTCCAGGATGATGTTGAACGGGGTCTCGGCGGCCCGGCGCACCTGGCTGAACCCCGCGTCGCGCAACAGGTTCGCGAGCCGGTGCTCGCCCGCCTGTGCCCCGAGCCCGAGGCCGACCTCCTGGGAGAGCGAGCCGGGGGTGCAGATGACGGTGGACAGGCCGTAGTAGGTCCGTCCGACCGGATTGATGTTCTGCTCGAGGGTGTCCCCGGCGTTGGGTTCGACCAGGAGCAGGGTGCCGTCCGGTGCCATGACCTGACGGATGTGTCGGGCGGCGCCCGCCGGGTCACCCATGTCGTGCAGGGCGTCGAACAGGCAGACCAGGTCGTAGCCGTCGTCGGGGAGGTCCTTGGCCATGGCTACGTCGAAGGTCGTCCGCGAGTGCACACCGGCCTCGGCTGCGGCGTCGCGGGCGGAACAGATCGACGGGGAGTGGATGTCGAAGCCGGCGAACGTCGATTTCTCGAACGCCTGGGCCATGATGATCGTGGAGGCTCCGTACCCGCAGCCGACGTCGGCCACGTTCGCGCCGGCCCGCAGCTTGTCCACCACTCCGTCGAGCGCCGGCAGCCATTCGTCGACCAGGTGAGCGGCGTAGCCGGGACGGAAGAGGCGCACGACTCCGGTGAAGAGCCGCTGATCGTGGGCGTGCCAGCCGATTCCCGAGCCGGTACGGAAGGCGTCGACGAACAGGGCGTGATCGGCGTAGCAGGCGGCGATCGCCTCGAACGCGCCGGCAAGGAAGACCGGGCTGTTCTCGTTGGCAAGGACCATGGCGTGCTCGGAGGGGAGTTCGTAGGTGCCCGCTGTCGGGTCGTGGACGACGTACCCGCCGGCGGTCTGGTTGGCGAGCCACTCGCGCACGTAGCGCTCGGCCGTCCCGGTCCGCTGCGCCAGCGCCGCCGAGGTGATCGGCCCCGCGCCGTCCATCGCCTTGTAGAGGCCCAGCCGGTCGCCCAGGTGCAGCAGCAACCCTGAGATGGCTGCGCCCATGTCGACCACGGCCTGCCCGACGAAGGCCTGGAGCCTCGCCTCGTCGAGGGTGGGGATTTCGGTGGTTGTCATCTCGAGCTTCTCCGTTCCTCGGTCCAGGTCCGCGGTGGACCTGGCGCATCTGCCCGTCACAGCAAGGATCCGGCGGTCCGGGTGAGGCAACCAGTGGCGATCCCGTACTGCCGCACCTGGCCCGCGAACCGCCGTCGGGCGCCTCCCGCGCGTCCGTCGTCCGTGTCGGTGCAGGTCATCGCGCTGCGTGGAGGTACAGGATCCGTACTACCTGGTGCCGCGTCCGGGACGCACACTGGAGGGATGAACCGGAGGGACTACTGTCCGATCGCCGCCAGCGTCGAGGTCCTGGGCGATCGCTGGACCCCGCTGGTGGTTCGGGAGTTGATGGTGGGTGCCAGCGGCTTCAACGAGATCCATCGTGGGATCCCCCGCGCCAGCCGGTCCCTGCTCGCGCAGCGCCTGCGCGAACTCGAGCGACGTGGGTTGGTGACCCATGAGGCGAGCTCACCGGGGCACCCGGGCACGTACACGTTGACCGCTGCCGGTCAGGCGCTCACGCCGGTTGTGTGGGCGATGGGCGCCTGGGCAGCGGAATGGATGTTCGGCGACCCCAGTGACGAGGAATGCGACGGCCTGACGGTGATCTGGCGCACGCATCAGATGGCCATCCCCGCCAAGCTGCCCGAGAGCCGCACCGTGGTGCACCTCGTTCTGACGGGTGCGGGCGCGGCCCAGGGGTGGCTCGACATCCAGCGCCCGGGGATCACGGTGTGCAAGGACGACCAGGGCCTGCCGGTCGATCTCGCTGTCCAGGCCGACACCGCGCAGATGCACCGGTGGCTCGTCGGACTGACGCCCTTTCGCGAACTGGTCGCCAACGGGCACGCCCGGCTCCTCGGGCCGAGCCGCCTGGCCAGGGCGTTCCCCACCTGGTTCGACACCACGCTGTTCGCCCAGAGCCTGCAGCAAGCAGAACGGCGGCGACGCCGCGAGGCCCGGCAGGCCTGACCTCGAGCAGCCGCCTACCGGCGCCGTCCCAGTGGGCCAACGCCCGCAGAGGGCTTCACGCGTCTCGACATTCGGCTCAAGAGCTGGTCGCGCGGTGTCGATTCTCCGCCGGTGACCACTTCATCGTCGTGGCCGGGAAGGCCCTCCGAGGCGCCCCCCACCGTGCTCGCGCGTCGTCCGTGACCCGCGCATCGCGGCCTCAGGACGTGGCCTGGTAGGGGACCCGAGGAGAACCGCAAATCCTCGGCGGGCCCTAACGTGGCCGGCGGCCTTCCGTTGTGCCTCAGGCGACGCCTTCCGGCCCCCTGCCTATCTGGCTCGCGAGTCGTTCTGCGAATTCTGGTCGCACCGGCTGATATCCGTCGGTCAGCAACGGAGAGGTGATGATCATGTCGGCGGTGGCAGTGTTGCATGCCACGGGAATGTTCCACACGGCCGCGATGCGCAGCAGCGCCTTGACGTCCGGGTCATGCGGTTGGGGCTCCAGCGGATCCCAGAAGAAGACCAGGACATCGATCTCGCCTTCGGCGATCTTCGCCCCGATCTGTTGGTCACCGCCGACCGGCCCGCTCAACAGCCGCGTGACCCTGAAGCCGAGCTCGTACTCCAGCATGGTGCCGGTCGTCCCTGTGGCATAGAGCGCATGGGAGCACAGGGCATCGCGATTGTGCTCCGCCCAGTGCAACAGTTCGACCTTCTTGTTGTCGTGGGCCACCAGGGCGATGTGCCGTTGCATGTCGATCGTGCCGCCTCCTGTCGTGTGACTCCTCGTCGGTACTTCAAGGATCACGTGCACTTGTGTCGGGACGGTTACACCGCCAAGGCTTCCGTGCGGACAGCGTCGAGCCGTCGCCGGCCCAGCCGGCGACGTTCACTGGTGCTCCACCGGCCGTTGTCGGGCACCTCGCAGAAAGGCGACATGAACACGAACGGGCCGGCTGTGCGCGAGGTGACACCGACGATCATCGCGGAGGTGGAGCTGACGTTCGAGGTGCCGAAGGACTTCACGATCCCGGACCTGTCCGGCGTCGTCGCCGGAGCCGAGCTGGCGACTCCGCGATCGCGCGTGCTCGAGACGATCTACCTCGACACGCAGGAACTGACATTGGTTCGGTTCGGGATCACGCTGTGTCGGCGCGGCGGTGGACCGGATGCCGGCTGGCGCTTGACGCTTCCTCAGGCGGCGGGGGAACGGGTCGACGTGCGTATGCAGGTCGATGGCTCGGCGTCCGACGGCGGAATGCACGCCCCCGTCGCCCTGGCACAACGAGTCGGCGCCTACGTCCGCGGCGCCCCTCTGCAACCAGTGGCACGGCTTCGGACTCACCGCGCCCTTCGCCCGCTCCTGGACGCCAACGGGAACACCCTTGCCGAATTCGCCATGAACGAGGTGCGGGCCACGATGCTCGCGGACGGCATGTCCACGCCCCCTGCGGCGACGTGGCGGGAGTTCCAGATCGAGCTCGTCGATGGCGAGCGTCCACTCCTGGATGCGATCCGCGGGGTGCTGAAGGCCTCCGGCGCGAGGGCTGTCCGTCCGACGTCCGAACTCGAGCGTGCCCTCGGACAACACGTCACCAAGGCCGCCGCCGAAGCCAGATCCGCCGTATCCCCCAGACGGATCGACGAGTTCGCGAGGGCGGCTCATCTCAACGGATCGGCTGTCTACTGGCACGGGCGTATGGACGCTGTCACCGCGCTGCGGGAGTCGACCCCCACCCCGTGGTCATCTCACGACGCCAGGTAGTCGGCCGCGCGGTGGCCGCCGGCCTCTGCT
Organism: Kineosporiaceae bacterium; assembly: GCA_049283855.1. Classification (GTDB taxonomy): domain Bacteria; phylum Actinomycetota; class Actinomycetes; order Actinomycetales; family Kineosporiaceae; genus JADJPO01. Next base: position 11,511 of record JBAPWU010000098.1, on the reverse strand, counting down.
GAGCCGTGGTCAGGTCGCCCCCTCAGCGCGGCCACGAGGTGGTTGGTGATGACGGCATCGACTCCGGCCAGATGGAGGGAGGCCAGGCGGTCGGGGTCATCGACGGTCCACGTGCTCACGCCGATCCCTCGGCGATGCCAACGGTCGACCAGGTCTTCGCTGAGCAGGATGTGCCAGGGGTTGAACAGGGCCGGCGCCAGCGCACGAAGCAGGCTCGGGCAGGGGGGGGACCGGTCCGCGCCAGGTGAGCATCAGGGTCAGTGCGGGGTCAGCGCGCCGTAGCGCCAGCAACGAGTGGGGCGTGCCGCAGAACCACACGCGCGGGTCGACCTGGGGTCCTCGCGGATTCGAGGCGTGCATCAGCCGGCTGGCGGTGGCACGCCTGGGTCGCGCTTGGCGCACGACGTCGAGCGCAGCCCGGGCCGCCGCGCTGCTGCGCAGATCCAGCACAAGAGGGACACCGTAGGGCAGCATCACTTCCAGTGCCTCACGCAGAGTGGGCACCTGCGGGACCTTGCCGCGCAATCGATCTGCACTCAGCGCCTGGACCGGCCACGGAAGGCCCCAGATCCGCTGCAGGGTGATGTCGTGGTGGAGCACCGGCGTGCCGTCCGCGGTCAGGCGGACGTCGACTTCGACCGCGTCCGCCCCGGCCACCGCCGCGGCCAACAGCGCTGACAACGTGTTCTCCGGGCCGGCGCGGACATGTCCGCGGTGGGCGATGACGAGGCTCACCGGGCACACCGGATGTCGGCCATGGCTCCACGCTCGCCGGGACAGACCACGCCCAGAAGGCCGCAGAATGACCGTTCGGCGGCGGGCCGTTGACGACTCGAGCGATCCCCGGCAGTACCGGACGATCTTCATCGCCCGTTCAGCTGACCACGATGTTCTGGTCGAGGGGGCGTAGCGGTCGCGCGCGAGATTGCCCGTGTGCGTGTCGCCATCATCACCGAGTCCTTTCTGCCGCAGGTGAACGGAGTGACCAACTCGGTTCTGCGGCTGTGTGAGCAGCTCACCCGACGAGGTCACGACGCGCTCGTTGTCGCCCCCGGATCCGGGCCGACGTCCTGGGCCGGTGTGCCTGTCGTGCGAGTGTCTTCCGTTCCGGTTCCCGGCTATCGGGAGCACCGGTTGGGGCTGCCCTCACCGGCGTTGTCCGGCGTTCTGGAGTCCTTCGCACCCGACGTCGTGCATCTGGCCTCACCGACCGTGCTCGGTGCTCAGGGGGCCTGGACGGCGCAGCGTCTCGACGTCCCGTGCCTTGCGGTGTACCAGACCGATCTCGCCGGGTTCATGACGCAGTACCGGGCGCAACTGGCCTCCAGGGCCGTGTGGCGCTGGATCCGTCGACTCCACGCCCTGGCTGATCTCACTCTGGCGCCAAGCACTGCGGCGATCAGCGACCTTGAGCGCCACGGCATCCCGCGTGTCCGGTTGTGGCCACGCGGTGTCGACCTGGACCTGTTCCATCCCTCGCGCCGCGATCCCTTTATGCGCCGCAGGATTGCGCCCGGCGGCGAGCTGATCGTCGGCTATGTCGGTCGGCTCGCCGCCGAGAAGCGGGTCGACCTGCTGGGCCACCTCGCCGATCTCGCCGGAGTCCGGCTGGCGATCATCGGTGACGGGCCCCAGCGTTCTGAGCTCGAGCGACGACTGCCCCACGCCCGATTCCTCGGGCTGCTCGGCGGCGAGGAGCTGGCGGGCACTGTCGCCAGCCTCGATGTCTTCGTGCACAGCGGACCTCACGAGACCTTCTGCCAGTCGGCGCAGGAGGCACTCGCCAGCGGTGTGCCGGTGGTCGCCCCATCGAGCGGTGGCCTGCTCGACCTGGTGCGCCCCCAGGAGAACGGCCTGCTCTACCCTCCGGGCGACGGCCCAGCCCTGCGGGCCGCGGTCGCCGCGGTCATCTCGACACCCGGGCTGCGGGATCGGCTGGCCGCGAATGCCCGGGCGTCGGTGGCCGAACGGTCCTGGACCAGGATCGGCGATGCCTACCTGGACTACTGCGCCGAGGTGCTGCGCGCCGACAGCACGCGTCTGATCAGTTGACGTCGCTGGTCCAGCTCGTCACGAGACGGGAGAGGCCGGCTCGCGGGCAGTTCCGGTGGCCATCACGGGGAGCAGATCTGCGCGCAGGGCGGCCATCCTGCGGGCCGTCGCCGTCCACGGATACCGTTGGGCTCGCTGTCTGGCGCGCCGTCCGGCCTCAGCCAACACAGTACGGTCGGTAGTGAGGTCGTAGACCCCCCGGGCCAGCTCGTCGGCATTCTGTCCGAGGCGACCACACTGCGGTGTCACCAGCTCGCACGCGGCGCCTCCACTGTGCGCGACCACCGGGGTGCCACAGGCAAGGGCCTCCAACGCGCTCAGACCGAACGTCTCCCGAGGTCCTGGTGCGATCACGACATCGGCGTCCCCGAGCAACGAAGCCACCCGTTGCGGTTCGGGCACGTGCCCGACGAAGTGAATCGGGAGTCCTTCCCGAACCGCGCGTGAGCGCAACCGGGACTCCATAGGGCCGTGACCGGCCATCACCAGGACGGCGGGAACACCCCACCCGCGCAGCCTGGCGATGACATCGAGCGCCAGCTCAGGGGCCTTCTCCCGGTAAAGCCGACCCATGTACAGCAACCGCAGCCCAGCGCCACCCCAGGCACCGCGGGCGCTCTCGCACCCGCCCACCGCGTCCGGTGGGCGGAACTGCACGAGATCGACACCGAACGGAATGTGACAGAGGTTCTCCGCGTGCTCGAACGGTTCGGCTGCGTACTGCGAGGCGCAGACGACCATGTCGAACCTGGACGCCAGCTGCGCCGTCCATCGTCGGCCGAGCCCGGCCCCTACCGTGCCCGGCAGAACCGGGAGCGTGGTCAGCACGTGATCGAGACGTTCGTGCGCGAACAGAATCGACGCCACACCGTTGGCTCGCGCCCACGGTCCCACCCACCCCAAAGTGGTCTGATCGTGCACTTCGACCACGTCCGGGGCAAAGCTCTCCAGCGCAGCAATGACCTCACGGCGCCGCACGAGCACGTGGTACCCATTGCCCGAGAGCGGCAGTTTCGGCGCCCCCAGCCGCACCTCCTGCCATCCTTGCCCGATCAGGGTCTCTGATCGCCTCGCCGGAATGATGAGCTGCCGTTCGCCGCCGGAGTCGCAGTGAGCCTGTCCCAGCGTGTTGACGACAGCACGCAGACCTCCAGTAGTCCGTCCCAGGAAGTTGGCCACCTGGGCCAGGCGCACCGGACGCCAGGGCAACGGCGCCGACAACCTCGGTGCAGTGGAAGCGCGGTGCCTCATCCGCCCGCCCGGAGGTCGGCCAGCACGTCCGCATAGGTACCCTCGGCCAAGCCGAGACGAGCCTGCCGCGAGACCAACCAGCCCGGTGGCGTACACCCGATGGCGTTGAGCCCGTTACGGCGCAGGAGATCCAGGCCCAGGCTGGCACGCTGCGCGGTCGTCTGGCGATCAAGCTCCCAGAGTTCCCCCACTCCCCGAGCGGCGATATTGCCCACGAGGCGGCGGAGTGTGGACGTCGAGTGGTCCGCACGGTGGAGCCAGCCGTGAAGTGACACTTCGTCGCCCGCGTCGCGCCGCTGACGCAGCCAGCCCAGCACCTCCGTGGCACGACCGTCGCCGCCGACGAGCCCTTCCCCACGCCAGGGTCCAGCGATCACCAGCTGGGTAAGCGGAATCGCGGCGTCAGCGAGGGCATCGACGAGAGCGGCGCACTCCCGGTGGGTCGCCGGAGCGACGTCATGGATGGAGACCACGAGCGTGGCTCGGCCCCGGCTCGGACGGCCTGTCAACGCTGGTGATCGGTCGCTCACTCGACGTGCCGTTCCTCTGCGCCGTCGATCACAGGCCCTCTCCTCTGGGCGAAACGTCAGGGCAGACAGCACAACACTTGGAGGTGTCGCGCGACCCGCCACAGGATGAGCCACGTGCGGCCCGCAGATGGCGCGATGGTTGCCCGCCCTGCCCCGCCCGCGCGGCACCCGCCGCGTGATCCTCAGCCGTGACTTCGTGTTCATCTCCCGTTCTGCGGTCCGTGGCAGCCTCATCGCGGGAGGCCTTGTGATTGTCGACTGTGCCCACTACGTGGACGGGCGTCGTGAGCGCGAGGGCGCATTGCCGCTGGACGAGGCGGCAGCGCACGGCGGGGCCGGGGGCTTCGTCTGGCTGGGGCTGCTGGACCCCACCGTGGAGGAGCTGTGCGCCGTCCGTGACAGCTTCGATCTGCACGTCCTCGCGGTCGAGGACGCACAGTCCTTCCATCTCCGCCCGAAGATCGAGCAGTACGCGGGGGACGTTCGACTGGTGATCCTTCGCACGGCGCGCTATGACGACGAGCTGAGTGAGATCGAGTTCGGCGAGATCAGCGTCTTTGTCGGACCAGCCTTCGTCATCACCGTCCGCCAAGGGGCTGCGAGTGACCTTCGCAGTGCGCGAGGCAGGCTGGAACGCCACCCCGATCTCCTGCGCGTGGGCAGCGTCTCCGCGCTGTGGGCAGTGCTGGACCAAGTCGTCGACGGATACGCACCAGTAGTGGCCGCGCTGGAGACCGACATCGAACGCGTCGAGTCCACCGTCTTCGCCGGCGCGGTCGCACCGACCGAGAGCATCTACCAACTGCGACGTGAGGCCAGCGACTTCTACCGCGCGGTGCACCCCCTGCTGTCCGTCGTCACAACCATCGAACGTGAGACCCACCGCAGCCCCCTCGGCGCCTACATGCGCGACGTCCATGACCATCTCGCCCTAGTGAACGAGGAGATCGCGGCCCAGCGAGAGCTACTGACGACGGTGTTGGAGGCGAACATCGCCGTCATCTCCATGGAGCAGAACACGATCAGCATCCGGCAGAGCGCGACCATGGAGCGATTGACCATCCTCGCCACTGTGTTCATGCCGCTGACCTTCGTCACGGGCTTCTTCGGCCAGAACTTCGGCTGGCTCGTCGACCATGTCAGCACGCTCACGGCGTTTCTGCTGCTCGGCGTGGGTGGTCTGCTGGCGCCAGCGCTGGCACTGCTGTGGTGGTTCCGGCGCGTCGCGGACCTGAGCGGGCCCAGGCGTCCCAGGTCAGGCCCCCTGCCGGCGGCGCGCACGCTGCGGCAACGCCGTGCCGTGGACGGTCGCCGGTGGGTCGAACGGCTGCGCCACCACCCCGTGGACGTCTCGGGCTCGGGCTAGGAGTCCGCCTCGACCTCGTCGACGTGAGTCAGGACCACGGACGAGGCCGGCTGCCGCCACGCTACGTCGCGGCGGCACCGTCCGTCGCCATCCGCTCGACGTCAGCGATACTCACCCCGAGCTCGTCGGCGAGTTGCTCTAGGGACATGCCAGCCGCCAAAGCCTCGACGACGGCCCGGTTCCGGCGGATCCGATGGGGTGTGCTGTTGCGCTCGGAGTGCCAGAACTTCTCGTCGGCCTCCTGCGCCTTCTGAGCGGCCGCCATCGCGACCCCCAGGTCCACCATGGCCGACCTTCCTGCTGTGATCCGATTGGTACGCAACCATCATCGCGTGGCCGACTTCAGGCCACGTCGTCGGCGACAAGAGTTCACAAGAACGAGGGGCGGCCGTTACACGGCCAGAACGGTCCGTGAACTCGCGGACGCACAGCAGTCGACCCGCCCGGAGGCGTCGCGTTCACCACGTCGTCACCCGCGCGCGGTGGTGCGGATCACCCTGCCAGCGAGACGATGCCTCGAATCGAGCCATCGCGAGCACTCAGGTGGAGAGGCATGAGCCCCGTTGAGAGAGTGACGACCGGCGAGCCCACGTTGAGGGCCGGGGCCCAGGACGCCACGCAGGCACCCACGACATCGCCAACCGTCCGCGAGATCCTCCGCTCCGCCTTCCGGCGTCACGTGCCACCGCTCAACGTGCTCGACGTCCTGGTCTATCGGCAGGACCCTCACGACGTGATGGACCACGCCTGGCCACAGGGGCGACGGCGCCACCTGGGTGGGTGACGCGCCATCGCTCCAAGGCCACCCGCATGAGCCGGCTGCCCAGACGTGTCCACCTCATCGGAGATCCTGCGTCAGGACACGATCAATCGGCCTCTGTCATCCGAGCCGCCGCCATTGATCCACAGAATGGCTTCTTCCCCGCACCTTCCCCGCGGGCTTGGGTGCTTCGGCTCGCGCGGGCGCTCATCGCCGGGTTCATCGTCATCAACATGGTGCTTGCCGGTCTGCGGACAGACCTGTCGCTGCGTGAGGACCAGATCAGCACGTACCTGACCGGTCCCTATCGCCGGCTGGCCGTGGTGGCTTTCGTCCTGCTCGCCGTCGGTGCGGCGCTGCTCGCCGTCGCGGTCGACGACTCGGGGTCGCCGCGGGGCAGGCGGCTGAGCGTCTGTCTGGCGGTCTACTCCGCAGGTGTCCTGCTGTCCGCACTGACCCACCCCGAGAGCGTGGCTCACGCCGTGGGGGCCATGACTGCTTTCGCGGTCGTCCCGGTCGCCGTGGTGGCCGCCGGCGGCAGGACCCGGATCTGGTGGTTCGTGCTGATCATCGGTTCGTTCGCTGCATGGCCGTTGATGCACTTCGGGCTAGGGGAGCGCTTGACCGTGCTTGTCGAGCTGGTGTGGCTTCTGCGGCTCCAGGCGTGCCCGGCGAGGTCGTCCAATAGCCCTTGAGCGCCATCCGCTCGGCCGTCGCCTCGTCCTACGACGCGCTCAACCGCTACGCCGGCGCAGCCCTTGGCGAGCATCTGGGGTGGCTGCTGGAGGGCCTGCGGGCGATCGGAGTCGCAGTCCTGCCCCTTCAACGGCATTCCCCCGGTGGTTCAGCGGCATCGGGATCGCCCTTCCCTGGGCTGGTGACCCCTACAGGTCACAGCCGGGCTCGTGGAGATCGGCTGGGCTAACGGGTCGGCGTCACGCTCTACTCGGCGTGGCTGACCTGAATCCTCCTGCTCGGCGTCCTGCTGCTCGTACGGCGCATTGAGCGGCGCCCCGCGGCACCGGCGGGGTGAGTGTCGGCCTCATTCTCACTGTCAGGTCACATCGCACGGCCGAGTGATCTGTCCAGCTGGCCCGATGTCTGAATGGTGAACGCAGCACTACAATTCAGTCATGGGGAACGAGCCTCGCGAGTACCTGGTTCTGACGAGTCCTTGGGACCACGCGTGGGACGTGTTCGTCCTGGACCCGGTGGACGGACTGATCGGTACCGCGGCTGTTGCCACGCTGGGGGAGGCGGACGACGTCGCACGCCGCCTCGTGAGCGAACACACCCACCGGGTCCCCGAACAGGTCCGCCTGTCGTTCCTGCGCCGGTGAACCACGCCCCTCGCTCAGGCGGCGCGCAACGGCTGCGCCGAGGTCCCGAGTGGGCTCTCACCGACAACGACGTCGATGTCGCGCGCCAGCGAACCGGGGCGAATTCGCGTACAGCACCTGACCAGGTCATGGCCGCGCCGGCTCAACTCCAGGGCGTGCCGGGCATCGCGGTGTCGGACTGCACCGACTCGGCGTCATGGACGATCAACCGGCGCACGTCGCTGCGATGAACACTGGACCTCGCAGCGATCCGCTCGACGGTGGGGCGTGGTGCGGCACAGACGGCTGCTCTGCGCTCGTGTCCACCCAGGTCAGCGCTCCGATCATCGTTGCCACGGACACCTCCACGGGCTGAGATCCACCTGTACCGCACCGCGGCCGCGGGCATCCGCGGCCGGACGGGTGGGACATGAGGCCCGTTCCGCCCGTCATCGGCGTGCGACCCTGCAGAGGTGACAACGAGCGAACGCCGAATCCTGGAACGCTCAACGGACGCGAGCGCCCATTCTCCTGCGCTGGCCTCTGACCTGTCGACAGTGGCCGAGGGGCTGCACCACGAGTTCGACGACCAGCTGGGCGCCGCGGTCGTCGATACCGAGATCCATCGGGTAGCGGACCAGTTCACCGACGCGTCGATCAGGGCGTTCGTCCCGCTGTTCGTCCGCCGCTTCGCCGGCGACGAGCTGGATGACCGAAGTGAGCGACAGCGGCCCGCATCCGTCGTGCCTGCCGGCGCCAACGTCGATGCCTAACTTCGGGCCGTTGGAGCCTTGATGCCTCAGTCCTTGGACGCGCTGATCGATCAGCTCGACGACCTCCTGGAGTCCCTGCAACGAGCCGAGACCGACCACAGCGACGCCATCGGGGCAGTCGCCCCGGCACACCGGTTCGGTGCCGTCAACCTGGTCCACTACACGGCTGTGCGCCGCCACGACGTCCGAGCCCTGCAGAGCGACCTGATGGACATGGGCGTGACGTCCCTGTCCACCGCTGAGGCCAACGTTCGGGCGAAGGTCCGTGCCGCCCGGACAGTGCTTGCCGCACTTCGAGGCGACCCGGGCCCGTGGGACCTGGACGCCATCAACCACGCCCTCGATCATGGCGATGAGATCCTCGCCACCAACTCCGACGCCGTCTTCGGGCCGATGCGACCGCACCGTCCGACCAGGGTCATGCTGACCCTGCCCAGCGAAGCCGCCCAGGACGCCGACCTGGTCGCCTCGTTCGTCGACGCCGGTATGGACGTCGCCCGCGTGAACTGCGCCCACGACGCCCCTGATGCGTGGCAACAGATGGCCTCGAACGTCCGGGCCGCCGCCTCGCGGGTCGGTCGGCAGGTACTGGTGTCCATGGACCTTCCCGGCCCGAAGCTGCGCACCGGACCGATCGCACCGGGTCCCTGGGTCGGCCGCGCCCGCCGCACCAAGGACGCCAGCGGCCACGTGATCGCCCCGGCCCGACTCTGGCTCACACCCCTGGACCCGTCCACATCGCCGCCTCCTGCCGTCGCGCCGGCGGCCCACCCGATGCTCGCGGTGCACGTCGACCCGGCCTGGCTCGCAGCCCGGCGCGTCGGTGACACGATCACCCTGCGCGACACCCGCAACCACCGACGATCCTTCATCGTGAGCCAGGTCCACCCCGGTGGCGTGTCAGCCGAGGGCCGCCGCAACGCCTACGTCACGAACGGCGAGAAGCTCTACTGCAACGGCGAAGCAACCATCGCCGAAGGGATCCCACCTCTGGCGAACCGGCTGTCCCTGGCCTCGGGCGACCGCCTCGTACTGACCACCGACCTGACTGCGGTCGAGCCACCGGTCATAGGCCAGGACGCGACCATCGGCTGCACGCTGCCCCAAGCCATCACCGCGATGCGCCCCGACGACGCGGTCCTGTTCGACGACGGAGCCATCACGGCAGTCGTCGAGTCGACCACCCGCGACACCGCGACCCTGGTCATCACTCGCACCAAACCCGGCGGCCAACGCCTCGGCGCGGAGAAGGGGATCAACCTGCCGGACACCGTGCTGCCGCTGCCGGCGCTGACCCCCGAGGACGTTGCCTACCTACCGTTCATCGCCGAACACGCCGACATGGTTGCCGTCTCCTTCATCCGAACCGCCGCCGACGTCGAACACGTCCTGGCACACCTGATCGCGGCGGACGGGGAACACCTCGGGCTGGTCCTCAAGATCGAGACACGGCAAGGCTTCGAGAACCTCCCCTCGATCCTGCTCGCCGCCATGCAACACCCACGACTCGCCGTGATGATCGCCCGCGGGGACCTCGCGGTCGAGGTCGGCTTCGAACGGCTCGCCGAGATCCCCCGCCAGATCCTGGCCCTGTGCGAAGCCGCCCACGTACCGGCCATCTGGGCCACCCAAGTCCTGGAGACCCTCGCCAAGACCGGACAACCATCACGCGCCGAGATCACCGACGCAGCCGCCGCCCAACGCGCCGACGCCGTCATGCTCAACAAGGGCCCGCATATCCTCGAAGCCATCACCACCCTGGACGACATCCTCACCCGGATGGACCCCGTCCAACACAAGAGCCGCACCCTCCTACGACACATCCACTCCTGGGACCAGCAGACCGCGTCCACCGACCCCCCCGCGGACGAGATCGCCTGAAAGGCACTCCAGACGCTCCACCAGGCTGCTGCTGTCGGTGCGCCGGCGCCAATGATGAGCAGCCCGGTGGGGGCCTACCCGAGCGCCGGGCAAGGCAACGCGGTCGCGCAGATGGCACACAGCCGGCATAGCGCAGGCGCATCCGCCGCGGCCCCGACCGAGCCGGGACACTCCGCGGCTCCCCCATCGCGTTCGACCTCCACCGCCCGGCCCGAACATCACCCAACAGCGGCCCGGGCATGGTTCGACACCCTCACTACCCGATCGACAGCCACCTGCAGCGCAGCGCGAGGAGCTCTGACCTGCCGGTTTGCCACGAACCAACGGGCTGGCGGAGGGGGAGGCTTCCAGGCGTCGCAGGCGAAGACCGACGCACTAGCGGTTCGATCGACCGCCTCCACGTCGCATACCCCCCGCCCGTACCAGACAGGAGATGGTCCGTCCATGAAGATGCAGGTCAACGGCATGATCACGAACGAGCGGAGGGCGAGGGATTCGAACCCCCGGGGCAGGATTGGGTACCGCCCAACGGTTTTCAAGTCAGGCCCCAGCACCTCGCTGACCTGGGGTTTTGTCCTCGCCGCGCGTTTGTCCCCACGGATTCCCCGCGGGCTGCCGTGCACCGTCGGACACGGCTGGACTCTGCGGGGTGCGGGCCGGGCCGTTCGGGTGCGGTGGCGCGGGTGTTGGTCATTGGGGTAGCAGGGGGAATGCGCCGATGTAGCGGGGCCGCACGACGCTGAAGTGGCGGCAGTCGATGGTGGCGATCTCGGCCACCTCGAGGCGCTCAGCGACCGCGACGAGCGAGGCGTCCACGGCGCCCAGCGGGAGGTCGGAGTAGGTGGTGACCGGGTCCGCGGCGCGGCGCCAGTCCGCGGCGTCGAGGTCGACCGCGGTCAGGTCACCGTCCGCAAGGGAGGTCAAGAACACTAGGCTGTTGGTTGAGCGGGTGGTTCGCGTGGCAGTCACGGCGAGACCCACATGCACACCTTGCCCCGACCTGGATCCTGATAGCACACAAGCACCTTGGTCGGTGTAGGGGCGGGAGGCGGCCCAATCTTGAAACTCTCCGTTTGCGGCGTCGGCCGATGAACCACACCGTTCGTCGCGATCCCAACAGCGGTGATCGTCGCGAGTAGAGAGACGCCGATCGCCAGCGGGGACCAGCGGTGTGGGCGTCGTGCGGAGCGTTGTGGGGAAAGCATGGTGTTCCTCCTGATCGCAAGGCGGTGAACGGTTCGCCATCTTGTACGGTCACCGTACGTGTCGGACGCAGATGGGGGATCGGTCGGCTTCCCTATGTTCGAGCGCTGGCTACCCACGTTGTGGTGAGGCGTGCCAGCCCCGCGCGCCTACACTTCTCCGCGACGTTCTTGCCAGCTGCTCGCGCAGCTGCACCCGGCCAGGAGGTTGGCGACGGCCGGCGGTCAGCGAGGTCTCGTGTCTCTCACGCTAAGGGCATGTCAGTAAATAAATGCGTCTCTTGGAGGTTGCGGGGCTGATACTGGTGTATGGCCATCCCTGCGGACGTGGAGTCGATCTTGAAGGCGAAGTTCGAGGCGGTGCTGCCGCATCTGGA
>JBAPWU010000097.1:0-2105 GCA_049283855.1 Kineosporiaceae bacterium | reverse complement strand
GCTGCCCGGCCCGGGACTCGCGTCGCGCCCAGACGGCGCTCGCTGCGGCGTGGGCGGCCACCCCGGCAGCCACCACGCCGAGGCCGATCATGCCGACCCTCTCGGCGTCCGCCTCGACCGGCCAGCCGGGACCACCCACCGTCGGCAGCACCTGGTAGAAGGGCGTGAACCGGTCGTAGAACTCGGGTTCGGTGCAGCCGATGCACGGGTGGCCGGCTCCGATCGGCCAGTCGGCCCGCATGTTCCACTGCAGGATCGGGCACGGGGCGAACGTGTCCGGGCCGCGGCAGCCGACCTCGTAGAGGCAATGCCCCTCGCGCGCGGCCTGGTCGTCGAAGCGACGCACCATCTGGCCGGCGTCGAACCGGGCCCGGCGGGGGCACATGTCATGGATCCGCTCGCCGTAGGCGAACAGCGGCCGTCCCTGGGTATCGGTCGGCGGTGGTGCGCCCACGCTGAGGGTGTAGACCAGGCTGGCGGTGATCACCTCGCCGATCGGCGGGCAACCGGCCACGTTGATCACGGGCTTGTCGGTGATCACCTTGTCCACTCCGACCGCGCCGGTCGGGTTCGGATGCGAGGCCTGCACGCAGCCCCAGTGCGCGCAGGCGCCGACGGCGAACACGGCCGTGGCGTTCTCCGCCGACTCCCGCAGCACCTGCTCGGCGGACTTGCCGCCGATCGTGGTGTAGGCCCCGTTCTCGGCCAACGGGATCGATCCGTTGACCACCAGGATGTGCGGCTGCCTGTTGGCCGCCGCGAGCGCCGCGTCGGCCGCCGTCCCCGCCGCCGCCATCAGCAACTCGTTGTAGTCCATCGAGACCAGGTTGAGGATCAGTTCCTCCACCGTGGTGTCGCCCGAGCGCAACACGCTCTCCATGCAGCCGGTGCACTCCTGCAGCTGAAGCCAGACCAGCACCGGGCGCTTGACGGCGTCCAGCCCCGCGGCGATCGACTGCGGCGTGATGGTGGCTGCCGCACCGTCCGCAGCAAAGGCGCCGGCGGTCAGCACCGCGGCCATGCTGGTGCAGAAGGCCGTGAACTGGCGCCTGGTGATCCCGCGCCGCTGGAGATGCTCGGAGAGGGTCTCCTCGGCCGCCACCCAGAGCTCCCGGTCAGGAATGATCATGTCGGCTCCTCCGTCGATCGCGCCAGAGTGGGAGGAGGATCACGCCGCGAATCGGGACAAACGTCTCAACGGCGCGCTGACGTCGACCAGCGGCGGACCAGCGGCGGACCAGCGGCGGACCAGCGGCGACAGGTGGAGGCAGTCGTTGGCGGAGCGCGGTGCGGCAGAGGGTGGGCAGGAGCGTGCGGCAGCGGACGAGGCTCAGTGCTCGGCGGCGTCCGCCTCGGCCCTGGTGGGGTGCACGGTGCCGTGCGGATGCTCGGCCGGTCCGTACAGGGAGTAGACCTTGAGGTCCTCCCCGCCGATGTTCGTGATGTTGTGCCAGGCCCCAGCCGGAACCATCACCACGTCGTCGTCGCCGACCTCCCGATCGAACGGCAGCTCGTCTGGCGCCGAGCCCATCTGCACCCGGCCCCGCCCCGCCTCGATCCGCAGGAACTGGTCGTGGTCGGTGTGCACCTCGAGCCCGATGTCCTCGCCCGGGCGGATCGACATGACGGTCAGCTGAAGATGCGCGCCTGTCCACAGGGCTGTCCGGTAGGTGCCGTTGTGCAGGGTGGCCTTCTCGATGTCCACGACGTAGGGCTGGGGTCCATGGTCTGTCACATCCAGCACGGTAGCGGGGCGGACCGCTCTATCCCAGGCCTCCCATGGCCTGCTCGACCGGCTCGACCGCCCGGACAGTGATCGCTCCGTTGGTCATCGAGCGGCACGGCTCGCCGCGCACCAGCACCGCGGCGTCCGCCCCCACGCCGTAGTGGAAGGTGATCAGATCGCCCGTGGCGGCCACCGTGCACGGCGCGACCGCGGCCCGGGCCAGCTCGGCATCGGTCAGGGTGGTGATCGTCTTGGCCGCCAGCGCGTCGTCCGGCCACCCTGCGGGGGGCGCGGCCAGCAGGGCCGCGAGCCGAGCGGTCCGGGCGGCGTCCAGGGCAAGCGCGGCGGACAGGGTGCCGTCCGCGCGGTAGCGGCACAC
>JBAPWU010000096.1:0-7943 GCA_049283855.1 Kineosporiaceae bacterium | reverse complement strand
AGCGGCACCGGCGTGGACGCCAGTGCCTCGCGCAGCCCGAGGACGTCGACCTCGACCAGCCGGTGCCGCCCCTGGGGCGGGCCGAGCACGGACACCTGGTCGCGCACCTGCGCTCCCAGCGCGTCGTCCCGCTCCAGGAGGGGGACCACGACGTCCGCCTCGGTCAGCGCCACCCGGCCGAGTGCGGTCAGGCTGTGGTGGGACACGCCGCGGTGCCTCGCGCGCCCGTCCGTCCCCGAGATGCGCAGCGCCGCGATCGGACGGCCCCGCAAGGTGGACACCGCGTTCACGGCCTCGCCGGTGGCCACCCCGCTGAAGCCCCAGCGGGTGCCGGTCCCTGCCACACCCGGTCCGGGGGCGACCACCGCGACATCCGCGCCGAGCACGAGGTGCGCGGCCAACAGCCCGGTGTGCAGGCTGACTGCCTCCAGGTCCCCGCCGAAGGCCTGCCCCACGGTGATCGAGCCGGCCAGCCAGCCCGCGGCGCGCAGCCCGGCCAGGGAGCGGGAGAACCAGGCCGGAAGGGCAGCCCCGTCGGTCATCACGTAGCCGACCCGAAGGCCGGGACGCCCGGCGCGCAGGCCGGCGATCACCGCGGGAAGGGCAGAGTGCAGGTCGGCGATCACCACCGGCATGCCGTGCAGGTCGTCGGCGTCGCGCAGCAGTGCGTGGTGCGGTGAGCCCTGCTCGTCGACCGCGAGCACCATCGCCTGAAGCGGCGTGTACCGGGCCTTGACCACGTGCCCCGGGCCGAGCGCGACCCGCTCCGGCAGCCGCTGCGGGATCGCCACCACGAACGCGTACCCGCCGGTGCCCAGCCCCGCCTCGGCGGCGGTGGTGTTCAGCAGCACCAGGTCGCCGGGCTGAGGCACTCCCACCAGGGCGGGGTAGGCCAGGGCCCGGGCAGGGCTCCAGGAGCGGGTCGCGTCGTCCAGCACGTCGACGGTGCACTCGACCGCGCCGTCCCAGATCGCGTCCACGGAGGTCACCCGGCCCTCGCGCCAGAGGATCACGTGACCTCCACCTCCCGACCGGTGCGGCCCACCTCGGGTAGCGTCGCTGCCGATGCCGCCGTCGAACCGTACCGAACGCCTGCTCAACCTCGTCATCGCCCTGGTGTCGACCACCCGCTGGCTGACGAAGGAGCAGATCCGGCGCGCCGTGCCGCAGTACGACGGCTGCGAGAGCACCGAGGCCTTCGACCGGATGTTCGAGCGGGACAAGGAGGACCTGCGCGAGCTCGGCGTTCCCCTGGTCACCGGGACACATGATGCCTGGTTCGACGACGAGGTCGGTTATCGGATCGATCGTGCGGCCTATGCCCTGCCCGCGGTCGACCTGACCCCGAGCGAGCTGGCCGTGCTCGGACTGGCCAGCCGGGTCTGGCAGCAGGCGAGCCTCGCCGGGCCGGCCGCCCGGGCCATGGTCAAGCTGAAGGCGCTGGGCGTGCAGACCGACGACGACTCCCTGGTCGGGGTCGAACCCCGGGTGCGGGCCGCCGAGCCGGCGTTCGAGCCGCTCTACGCCGCAACCCGCGACGGTGCACCGGTCTCCTTCCGCTACCGCAAGCCCGGCGCGGACGACGCCGACGAGCGCCGGGTCGAGCCGTGGGCCCTGACCGCGCGCGGCGGCTGGTGGTACCTGGTCGGCCAGGACCGCTCCCGCCAGGCGCCACGGGCGTTCAGGCTCTCCCGGATCGAGGGCCGGATCCGCCGGGTCGGGGCCGCCGGAACCGTGCACACCCCCGCCGGTCTGGACCCGGGGGCGATGGTCCGTCCGGCGCGCGGCGAGAACGACGCGCGGATCGCGCGGATCCGGGTCCGCACCGGACGGGGAGCCGCGCTGCGTCTGCACGAGGGCGCGATCACCACCCCCGGCGACGGCTGGGACACCCTGGAGCTGCCCATCGGCGAGGCGGGTCAGCTCGCCGAACAACTCGCCGGGTTCGGACCGGACGTCGTCGTGGAGGCTCCGCAGGATCTGCGCCAGGCCGTGATCGAGCGCCTCCGGGGTGCTCTGGCCGCGAGCGGGCGGTGAGCCGATGGTGAGCCTGGGGGCGACGGCCCGGCTGTCGCGGCTGCTGGCCATGGTGCCGTGGCTGCTGGAGCGGCAGGGGGTCCCTCTGGCGGAGGCGGCGGCGCACTTCGAGATCAGCGAGGAGGAACTGGTCGCCGACCTCGAACTGCTCTTCGTCTGCGGCACCCCCGGGCACCTTCCGGGGGACCTGATCGAGGCCGACTGGGAGTCGGGACTGGTCTACCTGCGCAACGCCGATGCGATCGCCCGGCCGCTGCGGCTCGGCATCGACGAGGCGGTCGCCCTCCTGGTCGGGCTGCGGACCCTGGCCGAGGTGCCGGGGCTGCACGACCGGGACGCGGTGGAGGCGGCGCTGGCGAAGCTGTCCACCGCCGCGGGTGACGCCGCGGCCGCCGCGGGCGCCCTGTCGGTGGATCTGTCCCGGGGTGCGCGCGAGCCCATCCTGAGCGCCGTGCGGGACGCCGTCCGCCGGCGGCGACGGTTGGACCTGGTGTACCTGGTGCCCAGCCGGGACGAGACCACCCAGCGTCTGGTGGATCCGATCCGGGTGCTCAACGTCGGCGACCAGTGGTACCTGGAGGGCTGGTGCCACCGGGCCGATGGGGTGCGCCGGTTCCGGCTCGACCGCGTGGTCGAGGTCACCGTGCTCGACCAGGACGGCACCCCGCCGCCCGGCGCGGTCACCCGTGATCTGCAGGAGGGGCTGTTCGTCGCCTCGCCGGAGGACCTGCTGGTCACCGTGGAGCTGAGTGCCTCCGCGCGCTGGGTCGCGGAGTACTACCCGGTCGAGCAGGTGGTGGAGCTCGCCGACGGCGGGCTGCAGGTCCGGCTGCGCACCGCCTCACCGGACTGGCTGCCGCGCCTGGCCCTGCGCCTGGGCGGGCAGATGCGGGTGCTGGCCCCGGCCGAGGTGGCCGAGCGCGTGGCCGCGCTGGCCCAGACGGCGCTCGCCGCCTACTGAGACTGCGGCGCCCGCGCCTACTGACCGAGCCCGGTCATCCTCCGTTCCGCTGATTCTCGCTCTGGTCTCTCGAGCAGTCGTGTCGCGGGGTCGAGGCTGCCGTAGCGGCTGCCACGATGACACCGTTGTTAACCGAGAGTACTCAAGTGACTGCAGTGTGCTACCGACTGGTTTGGCACACCGTGCGCCCATAGAGGCGGGTTGGAGGCACTGGATCTATGACGACCATCAAGGCGTCGTGCCCGAGCTGTGGTGACGTCGAACTCACCCCTCCTCAGGTCCGGCTGGTCGTCTGTTCGGTCAGAGCATGGTCGTACTACGCCTTCACCTGTGGCTCGTGCCTGGACGAGGTGCGCAAGCCGGCCGGGCGGGACGTGGTCGCCCTGCTGGTCTCCGGCGGCGTGATCGCCGAGCCCTGGGCGGTACCGGCCGAGGCCCTCGAGGAGCACACCGGACCCACCCTGTGCTACGACGACGTGCTCGACTTCGCGCTATGGCTCGACCACGCCGACCTGGTGGCCGCCGCGGCCGCAGGGGGTCGTCCCCCCCGCGGGCAGATCATGAGCACCGAGCCCGAGACGGCGGCCTGAGCCTGGGCGCACGCCGGTCGCGCCTACCCGGCGGCTCACGCCGTCCGCGCTAGCCTGCGGGCATGTCGTGGTGGGCGTGGACCCTGGTCTTCCTTCTGCTGCTGCTCGCGGCCGTCGTCGTGCTCTTCCTCCTGCTCCGGTCGCTGTGGCGCAAGGCGAACGCCCTGCTCGACGAACTGGGTGCGGCCTCGGAGAAGCTCGATCTGGTCTCGGGGCAGCTCGACCGGCCGGACGATGCGGCGCAGCCGGTCCAGGAGCCGGCCGTGTTCGCCAGCCCCACCCGCCTGCGCCAGCAGCGCATCCAGAACCGCGGCCCTCGCAGGAGCCGGGCCTGAGTCCAGCTCATCCGGGGCGATTCGGACCCCGCGCAGGACACGGGTGGCCGGGGTGGACGTAGCATGGCCGCACCAAGGCCCGCGCGAGAGGACCACATCCCCATGGGACGACTGTTCGAATCCCCGGTGCACCTGCTGATCCTGCTGCTGGTCATCGTCGTGCTGTTCGGTGCCAAGCGCCTGCCGGATGCCGCCCGTGGCCTGGGGCGCTCGATGCGCATCCTCAAGTCCGAGGTGAAGGACATGAAGGAGGAGGAGGCGACCCGTGCCGCCGGTGCCACCGGCGCGGTCGAGGGCCGGGTCCTGCCCAGCACCCCGGCACCCGAGGCGCCCGCCGTGCCCGAACCGGCACCGTCCGACCAGCGCCGCGACCTCTGACCCCCCGCCGTGGCTGTGACGACGCCGCGGCGCGCACGCAAGGACCCCGACGGGCGGATGCCCCTGCGGGAGCACCTGGCCGAGCTCCGCAGACGGCTGGCGAAGGCCGGCCTGGCCATCGGGCTGTGCTCGGTGGCGGGCTGGTATGCCTACGGCTGGGTGTTCCGCGCCGTCCAGGAGCCGCTGAAGAAGATCGCCAAGGACAGCGGGATCACGGCGAACATCAACTACAGCAACGTGATGCAGGCCTTCAACCTGCACATCCAGATCTCGGTCTATCTCGGCCTCGTGCTGGCCAGCCCGATCTGGCTCTACCAGCTCTGGGCCTTCGTCGTGCCCGGCCTGACCCGCAAGGAGAAGCGGCACGCGATGGCGTTCGCGGCGACCGGTGCGCCGTTGTTCCTGGGCGGGATCTGGATCGGCTGGCTCGTGGTGCCGAACGCGGTCGGCTTCTTCACCGAGTTCGCCGAACCCGGCACCTCGGTGCTGCCCGACGCCGGGCAGTACCTCGCGTTCGTCACCCGGTTGCTGCTGGTCTTCGGGATCGCCTTCCTGCTGCCGCTGTTCCTGGTCGCGCTCAACCTGGCCGGCCTGGTCAGCGCCGCGACCCTGGCCAAGGGGTGGCGGATCGCGGTCTTCACCGTCTTCCTGTTCGCCGCCGTCGCCTCGCCGACCCCGGACGCAGGGTCGATGCTCGCCCTCGCCCTGCCGATGTGCGCCCTGTATGCCGCCGCGGTGGGTGTGGCCGCGCTGGTCGACCGGCGCCGGGCCCGCCGGGGCGGCGCGTTCGGACAGCTGGACGACGACGTGGCGAGCGCGATCGGGACGCCGGCTCCGCTGGACGAGCGCTACGACGATGCCACCTGAGGCACCCGTCGCGGTCGCTGTCAATCCCACGTCGGGCAGCGGGCGCGGCGCCCGTGCCGGTGCACGGACCGCCGAACTGCTCGCGGCCGCCGGCTTCGAGGTCTCGCCCCTGCAGGCGCAGAACGCTGCGGAGCTGCGCGAGCGGGTCACCGTGGCGCTGGCCCGGGGCATCCGCGCGCTGATCGTGGTCGGCGGTGACGGCATGGTCAACCTCGGGGTCACCCTGGTCGCCGGCACCGGGGTGCCGCTCGGCATCGTCGCCGCCGGAACCGGCAACGACAATGCCCGCGAACTGGGCCTGCCCGTCGGCGGGGACCCGGACGACGCGGTGCTGACCGCGATCCGGGTTCTCCAGTGCGGCACCACCCGGCCCGTCGACGCCGTCCGGTGGTCCACCGCCCAGGACCGTGGCTGGTTCGTCGGGGTGCTCGGCGCCGGGTTCGACACCATCGTCAACGAGCGGGCGAACCGGTGGCGATGGCTGCGCGGGCATCTGCGCTACGACCTGGCGATCCTGCGCGAACTGCCGGTGTTCACCCCGCGGCACTACACCCTCGAGCTGGACGGGGTGGCGCGCCGGACGAGCGCCGTCCTGGTGGCGGTCGGCAACGGACCGGCGTACGGGGGCGGGATGCGGATCTGCGCCGGCGCGGTGATGGACGACGGGCTGCTCGACGTGGTGGTGGCCGGCCCGATGAGCCGCCGGGCGCTGGTGCGGCTCTACCCGAAGGTCTACCGCGGCACCCACCTGGAGCACCCCGCGGTCAGCGTGGTGCGCGCCCGGACGGTGCGGATCACCTCGCCGGGCATCGTGGCCTACGCGGACGGCGAGCGCCTCGCGCCGCTGCCGCTGACCTGCGAGGTGGTCGGCGGCGCGGTGCACCTGCTGGCCCCGGTGGCGCCGTGACGGCGTCGGCGCTGGAGGAGTTCGCCCGCGGCTACGACTTCGCCTTCGACCCCTTCCAGGTCAGCGCCTGCCAGGCCCTCGCCGCCGGCAAGGGCGTGCTCGTCGCCGCGCCCACCGGATCGGGCAAGACCGTGGTCGGGGAGTTCGCCGTCCACCTCGCCCTGACCAGTGGCCGCAAGGCCTTCTACACCACCCCGATCAAGGCGCTGTCGAACCAGAAGTACGCCGACCTGGTGGCCCGGCACGGCGCCGCGCGGGTCGGCCTGCTCACCGGGGACACCACCGTGAACGGCGAGGCGCCCGTGGTGGTGATGACCACCGAGGTGCTGCGCAACATGCTCTACGCCGACTCACCGACCCTGGCCGGCCTCGGCTACGTGGTGATGGACGAGGTGCACTACCTCGCCGACCGGTTCCGTGGCCCGGTCTGGGAGGAGGTGATCATCCACCTGCCGGACGACGTCCAGATCGCCTCGCTGTCGGCGACGGTGAGCAACGCCGAGGAGTTCGGCGCCTGGCTGGACACCGTGCGCGGGGACACCGAGGTGGTGGTCTGGGAGCACCGCCCGGTCCCGCTCTGGCAGCACGTCCTGCTCGGCAACCAGGTGATCGACCTCTTCGCGGACCAGGGCACCCAGGTCAATCCCGTGCTGCGGCAGAGGTTCCGCGATGACGACCGCTCGCCCCGCAGCTCCGGGCGCGGACGGCGCGGCGGCCCACCGCCCCGGGGGGCACGACCACCGGCCCGCCCCGAGGTGATCTCCATCCTGGATCGGGCCGGGCTGCTGCCGGCGATCACCTTCGTGTTCAGCCGGGCCGGGTGCGAGGCCGCGGTCACCCAGTGCCTGGCCGCGGGGCTGCGGCTGACCAGCTCCCCGGAGCGGGCCGAGATCGCCCGGATCGTCGCCGAGCGCTGCGAGGTGATCCCCGAGTCCGACCGCGCCGTCCTCGGTTTCTGGACCTGGCGCGAGGCGCTGGAGCGGGGCATCGCCGCCCACCACGCCGGCATGCTGCCCGCGTTCAAGGAGGTCGTCGAGGAGCTGTTCACCAAGGGGCTGGTCAAGGCGGTCTTCGCCACCGAGACCCTGGCCCTGGGCATCAACATGCCGGCCCGCACCGTGGTGCTGGAGAAGCTGGTGAAGTGGAACGGGCAGACCCACGCCGACGTCACCCCGGCCGAGTACACCCAGCTCACCGGCCGGGCGGGGCGGCGCGGGATCGACATCGAGGGTCACGCGGTGGTGCTCTGGCAGGGCGGGCTCGACCCGCAGGCCCTCGCCGGGCTGGCCTCGACCCGCACCTACCCGCTGCGGTCCAGCTTCCGGCCCACCTACAACATGGCGGTCAACCTGGTCGCCCAGGTCGGACGGCAGGCGGCCCGGGAGATCCTGGAGACCTCCTTCGCGCAGTTCCAGGCCGACCAGGGCGTGGTGGGGCTGGCCCGGCAGGCCCGGCGCCAGGAGGAGGCCCTGGCCGGCTACGCCCGGGCGATGACCTGCCATCTGGGCGATTTCGCCGAGTACATGGCGCTGCGCCGGAGGATCGGCGAGCGGGAGGCCGCCGCCTCCCGCAGCGCCTCGGCCGGGCGACGGTTGGAGGCGATCGCCTCCCTGGAGCAGCTGCGCCGCGGTGACGTGATCAGAGTCGGCGCAGGACGGCGCGCGGGTTATGCGGTGGTGGTCGAGAACCCGCCCAGCGGCGATGCCGACGGGCCGCGGCCGACGGTGCTCACCCAGGGCCGCCAGCTGCGCCGGATCTCCCTGACCGACGTGCCCAACGGGGTGGCGGCGCTGACCCGGGTCAGCGTGCCGAAGGCCTTCGACGGGCGCAGCCCGGTCGCGCGGCGCGATCTGGCCTCGACCCTGCGC
>JBAPWU010000095.1:0-7635 GCA_049283855.1 Kineosporiaceae bacterium | reverse complement strand
GTGGCCGGCCGTGGCCGGGCTGCGCACCGGCGTGGCGAACGGGTGGTCCTGGACCGGCTCGGGGGCCGCGACCGCCCCGGCGCTGCGCCTGTTGCGTGATCGAGGGAACGGAGGACTTGTGGAGGGGGCCGCGGCACGCTCTGATGGGAGGCACCGGTTCCGCGACCGGATCCGGTGCTAGCGGAACGAGGAGGGGCTATGTCGGCAAGCGTCAGTGAGTCGGAGGGCCAGATCGGGAAGCCCGAGGAGGTGCCGGTCGTCGCGGTCCGCCGAACGGTGGCGGCACCACTGACCCGGGTCTGGGAGGTTCTGGTCAGTCAGGCCGGGGCGGAGGCGCTCCTGGGATCCGGTGCCCGGTTCGGTGGCAAGGGTGATCCCTATCACTGCGCTGACGGCGTCAGCGGTGTCCTGCGCAGCTATCACCCGCTCGAGCAACTCCGCGTGTCCTGGCACGAGACCCCCGACAGCCCCCCGTCGATCGTCGAGGTCGACCTGCGCGCCGACGGCGCCGCCACCGTGATCGACCTCCGCCAGGACCACCTGAGCACCGTGAGCGACGTGGGGGCCCTGTCTGCCCGCTGGTCCGCCGCTCTGGACGCCGTGGCCGGGCACGCGGAGGCCTGAACCGGGCTCAGATCCAGTCCCGGCGGCGGAAGACGACGTACAGCAGGCCGGAGAGCAGCACGATGGTCGCGCTCGAGGCCCAGAAGCCGCCGACGTGACCGAAGCCCGGGTAGGGCACGTTCTGGCCGTAGAAGCCGGTGATCGCGGTGGGCACGGCGATGATCGCTGCCCACCCGGTCACCTTCTTCATCACGGTGTTCAGCCGGTTGCCCTGGATGGTCAGATGGGTCTCCAGGGCCGTGGCCAGCAGGTCGCGCAGCGACTCGGTCCACTCCGAGGCCCGCAGCACGTGGTCGTAGACGTCCTGGTAGTACGGGGCCATGGCGCTGTCGAGGACGGCGAGATCCCGGCGCATCACGGAGTTCACCACCTCGCGCATCGGCAGGACCACCCTGCGCAGCAGCACCACCGACTTGCGCAACTCGTAGGTGCGCCGCTGCACCGCGTTGCCCTGCGGCGATTCCGAGAAGAGCAGCTCCTCGAGATCGTCGAGTTCCTCGTCGAGGGTGCGGATGGCCTCGAAGTGACTGTCCACCACCACATCCAGGACGCCGTGCAACAGGAAGGCCACCCCGTGGCAGGCCAGGTCGGTCGAGCCGTCCCAGCGCCGCACCACCTCCTCGATCGGGAATCCGGCGCCGTGAACCGTGACCAGGGCCTGCCCGGTGATGAAGGCGTCGACCTCGGACAGTGCCAGCTCGCCGGACTCGGCATCGAGCCGCGCGTAGTAGGCGGTCAGGAACAGGTGCTCGCTGTAGCGGTCCAGTTTGGGCCGCTGGTGGGCCGTCAGCGCGTCGTCGAGCGCCAGCCGGTGCAGGCTCAACTCGTCGGCGACGAACGCGAGATCCGCCTCGTCGGGGTCGACCAGGTCGATCCAGACCAGGGTGTCGGTGTGCTCGAGGTGATCGGAGACATCGGCCGCCGGGAACTCGTCGAGCTCGAGCGCGCCTTTGCGGTAGAGCCTGGTCCGGATCATGGCAGGCAGGCTAGCCGAGGAAGGCCGCGGCGATCTCGGCCGCGTGGAGCGCGGGGTAAAGGCCGGTGGGTGCCTTGCCCGGTTCGCCGGTCACCAGGACGGCGAAGGCGATCGTTCCCTGATAGCCGGTGCACCAGGCGTGGACCGGAGCGGTGTCGGCGGGTCCGTACCCGGCCATCCCGGCGATCGCGCTCACCCGTCCGAGTGCCGGAGCCCTCAGCGGAGCCAACTGCTCGTCGGACGTCACCGAGCCGAGCATCAGCTGCTGCAACAGGGCCTGTTCTGTGGAATCCAGGATCTTCGGAGCCGGGTCCGGCGTGGTGCGCGTTGTCGGCGTGACCAGCGTGCTAGCCCGCTGGGTGCCGCTGGCCACGGTGGCCGATGCGCGGGCCATGGCCAATGGGCTGGTCAGCACCGACCCCTCCCCCAGGGCGTTCTGCACCAGGCCCAGCGGGTCGGCCGTGGCCGGGACGAGCCCGTCGTAGGCGCTGGCTCCGGTGGCGCTGGGCACTCCGATGCCCAGGTCCGCCGCGGCCAGGTGGAGTTGGTCGGGGGTGAGTGACCGGGAGGCCCGGGCCAGCGCGGTGCGGCAGTTCTTCTCGAACGCGGTCCCGATCGTGGTGGCGGGGTCCGACGGCGCGCCGGAGGCGTTGACGAAGCGCTGACTCTCGTAGAGGAAGGGCGTGCAGTCCGCGGGTGTCTGGGCCGTCGCCCCGGTGTGGCGCGCCAGCGCCAGCATCGTCGCGATCCGGAACACCGATCCCGGCGGGTAGGCGCCGTGCAGGGCGATCTCCCGATCCGCGTGCCCCGTTGCGGCGGCCAAGACCCGGCCGGTGAGCGCGTCGAGGGCCACGACGGCGGTGGGGGTCGACACATGGCTCACCGCGGCGTCCGCCTTGGCCTGCCAGGTGGGGTCGATGGTGAGCCGCAGCGGCTTGCCGGGAACCGGTGGAACGACATGGACCGGGCGGACCGGCGGTTCGAGGGGCTTGTAGTCCTCCCCCCGCACCACGTCGATGTCGATCCCGGCGGTGCCGGCGAGCTGGGCGTCGTAGACGTGTTGCAGCCCGCTGATCCCGATCATGTCGCCGGCGACCACCCGGTCCGGATATGCCTCCGCGAGTTCGTGGGTGGCCGGCTGGACCGTGCCGATCAGCGCGGCGGCGGTGCCGGCGGCCAGCTTCTGCTCCGCCGCGCCGAGCACCGGGGCCCGTTCGCTGCGTAACCGCCTGGCCTTCAGCACCAGCCCGTGGATGAGTTGAGGATGGACCGCGTTGGGCCGCCACAGCACGCGCTCGCGGCCGTCCGTGGTGCGCACGGCGACCTCGGTGCGATAGGTCCACGACGTCTGCTGGCCGAGGTTCCAGGTGACGTCCATGCCCTGGATCTGGTCACCGCTGCGCAGCTCGCCCTCGGCGGCGATCAGCTTGCGTGGCGCGCCGACCAGCTGGACGGCTACGGGGTTGTCCTGGTCGGCCGGGGAGATGTCCCGCACCATCCAGTCCACGTTGTCGGCGATCCGGCGTGGGTCGCCCTGGCCGACGTCGGGCCCGCTGGAGGGGTCGTAGTCCTCGCCGTCCAGGGACCCGCCGACCCAGGCCGAGGCGTAGCGCCTGGCCGCATCGGGCTGCTCCAGCGCGGCCGGTGACGCCGGCGAGTCGCGCCAGATCAGGATCGCGAGCAGGCCGAAGACGAGCAGCAGGAGTGCGCCGCCGGAGAGCCGAGCCAGGCAGCCACGCATCGGCGCCACCTCCTCCCAGGCTGTGCCTCGTCGTCCGCCACGGTCGGTGACGGCCGGGTCGCGCCGCGCCCGACATCTCCTCGCATGACACCGCGAAGCGGCGCAGGCCGACGGACCCACGGTATCCGGCGGTGATCGGGCCCCCGGGTAGGTGCGACCAGGGACACGTCGTGTCACGGCCGGTTCCGTCTGGACCCCACGGGAACATCCATGGCGAAGCCGCCGTTACCGATATATCGTCAACATGTCTGAGAGGAGTCGACGATGCATGAACATCACGAGAGAGGGCAGGGCGAGGGCCCTGGCCGACCCGGTCCTGGGCGCTTCGGCCGCCGAGGTTTCGGCCCCGGTGGTTTCGGCCCGGGTGGTTTCGGCCCGGGTGGTTTCGGCCCGGGTGGTTTCGGGCCTGGTGGATTCGGGCCCGGTGGATTCGGGCCCGGCGGACCCGAGGGTTTCGGTCCGCCGGGGCGTCGCGGTCGCGGCGGGCGAGGCGGACGGCGGGGACGCGGGAATGTGCGGGCCGCCGTCCTGGCCCTGCTCGCCGAGGAACCCCGGCACGGTTACGCGATCATGACCGAACTCACCGAGCGCAGCGGAGGGCTGTGGCGGCCGAGCCCGGGGTCGGTGTACCCGGTGCTGGCGCAGCTGGAGGACGAAGGGCTGGTCGAGGCCCTCGACGCCGGGGGCCGGCGGGTCTTCTCGCTCACCGACGCGGGGCGGGCCTATGTCGCCGAGCACGGCGAGGAACTGAGCGAGCCGTGGCTGATGGCCGATCGGGGCCCGGCCCAGCGTGTCCGGTCACTGATGCAGGCCGGCGGTGCGCTGGCGGCGGCGGTGGAGCAGGTCGCGCGGCTCGGGGATGACGCGCAGGCCGCGCGGGCCCTGGCCGTGCTGGAGGAGGCGCGCCGGTCGATGTACCGGATCCTCGCCGAGGAGACCCCGGGGACGTAGGTCCCGAGACTGACCGGCGCGACAAGAGCACTGTGTGCCTTGGCGGCTCGAACCGGCTCACCCAGGCAAGTGACCGAAAGCCACACGCCGACGGGCGCGGCTCCTCCGGGAGGTGCGACCGCGGATGAGGCGAGGGACCTGGCGGGAAACCGGTCCGGGCCGCTTGGGCTTTGCCCGGAGACGGGTCCTGTGGACAACCTGGGACCTGGCCCGCCCGCCGTCGCTACCGTCGACGGATGAGCGCGTCCACCCCCGTGACCCGGATCGACACCGACGCCATGACCCTGGCGTATCGGGTCACCGCTGCGGTGGCCGCGGCCTTCGACGAGGTCAGACGGCAGGTGCACCAGCTGCGCGGCGGGGTCCCGGGCTGGGCCGGTGATCCACTGCTGGTCCACGCCGTCGAGGTGCTGCTCGACGAGATCGACGCTGCGGGGCTGCGTGGCCAGGACGATGCCGCCGACCTCGCCGACGCGCTGAGCGCCGGGGCGGGTGAGTACGGCGATGCCGAGAGCATGGCGACCTATCCTGGGTGGGACGTCGATGGCCCGACCGGGTCGTCCTGAAGGGTTGCGATCACTGTGCTCGATCCCCGCGGGTTGTACGAGCTCTCCAC
Organism: Kineosporiaceae bacterium; assembly: GCA_049283855.1. Lineage (GTDB taxonomy): Bacteria > Actinomycetota > Actinomycetes > Actinomycetales > Kineosporiaceae > JADJPO01. Next base: position 2,727 of record JBAPWU010000095.1, on the reverse strand, counting down.
CGAGCAGCCGGAGGAGGGCGAACTCGACGCTCCGGTGATGCTCTTCTGCCTGAGCGGCTTCATCGATGCCGGGCACGCCGGCCGGCTGGCCGCGGACCACCTGCTCGAGGCCCTCGACCACCGGCTGCTGGCCACGTTCGACCTCGACCAGATCTTCGACTACCGGGCCCGCCGCCCGACGCTCACCTTCGACGGTGACCATTGGGAGAGCTACCAGGCACCCACGCTCGAGCTGCACCTGGCCCGGGACGTGGCGGGAACGGCGTTCCTGCTGCTGGTCGGTCCCGAGCCCGATGTGCAGTGGGAGCGCTTCGTGCGTGCGGTGACCGACCTGGTCGCCCGATACGGCGTCCGGCTGGCGATCGGCGTGCACGCCATCCCGATGGGGGTGCCGCACACCCGCCCGGTCGGGGTGACCGCCCATTCCACCCGGCCCGAACTGGTCGGTGACTACCGGCAGTGGGTGGGCCGGGTGCTGGTGCCCGGGCACATGACCGGCCTGCTCGAGCTGCGCCTGGGTGAGGCGGGCCACGATGCCGCCGGGTTCGCCGTCCACGTGCCGCACTACCTGGCCCAGAACGAGTACCCGGCCGCCGCGCAGGTGCTGCTGGAGTCGGTGGCACGCCTCGGCGGGCTGAGGCTGCCCACCCAGGCCCTGGCCACGGCGGGCGAGCAGGTGCAGTCGATGATCGCCGATCAGCTGGTCGACCAGCCGGAGGTCCAGGCCGTCGTCCGGGCGCTGGAGGAGCAGTACGACGCCCTGGTGGCGGCACAGGGCGAGCCGCTCGGCACCCTGCCCACCGATCTGCCGACGGCCGACGAGCTCGGGGCGGAGCTGGAGCGCTACCTGGCGGCGGAGAACGACCGCCGCGGGCGGGGCGAAGGCTGAGGGTCAGGCCGGCTCCGCCCCGGTCAGCTCCTGCAGGACGGCGAGCAGGGCGGCGGCGTAGGCCAGCTCGGCCTCGGCCGCCGCGGTGCGCTGCTCGCCGGCGGGCGTGCGCAGGGTGACCACGAACTGCGCGTCCGGCTCGGCCCCAGGATCGTGCTCCAGGCGCACGAACAGACCCCCGAGGCAGGCGCGGAGCTGATGCTCGACCGGCAACCACAGGGCCTCGTCCTGCTGCACCGAGTCGAGGGCCCACTCGGTCACGCCGTTGAACCCGATCACCGCCCCGGAGGGGAAGTCATGGACCTCGACGGTCATGTCGGAGAGCACGAACACCTCGGCATCCATGTCCCGATGCGGCAGCACGAACCGGTCGCCCGGCCGGGGCAGCCAGCTCAGGCCTGCCTCGCGCAGGGCAAGGGCGAGCTCAATGGTGATCATGGTGCTCCGCTCCGGGTGGGGGCTCACTGCTCGCCGGGATGATGGCGCAGGACCGCCGCCACGGTGTCGGCCTGGTCTGCCGGTTTGTCCGGACGGTGGGCGAGTACCCGGGCGAACCGCAGGGTCACCCCGGCCGGGTAGCGCGTGGAGGTCTGCACGCCGTCGAAGGCCACCTCGACCACCAGCTCGGGGCGCACCGTGACGGTGAACCCGTCGTCCGCGCAGGCCAGTTGGCCCAGGCGTTCGGTCTGCCAGGCGAGCATGACGTCGGTCAGACCCTTGAACGTCTTGCCCAGCATCACGAAGCCGCCTGGCGGGCCGTAGCTCCCCTCGGGGTCCCTGGCCCCCAGATGCAGGTTGGAGAGCCAGCCGCTGCGCCGCCCATGGCCACGTTCGGCGGCCAGGATCACCAGGTCCAGCGTGATCCGGGGCTTGACCTTCACCCAGGCCGCCCCGCGGCGCCCCATGGCGTAGGGAGCCGCCAGGGACTTGACCAGAACGCCCTCGTGCCCGGCCGCCAGGGCCTGCTCGGCGAACCGCGCCGCCTGCTCGGTGCGGGCCGCGGGGTCGGCGCCGTCGGGAACCATCCGGGGGATCAGCAGCTCGGGTGGAGCGAGCGCGGCCAGGGCCTCGCGCCGGGCCTGACCACCGCGGTCGAGCAGATCGACCCCGTCGGCATGCAGGACGTCGAACAACCGGGTGCTGATCGGGATCGCTGCCCGCGCCGAGGGGACGTCGCGGCGGGCGGCCCGGGCGGCGGTCACCTGGAACGGCAGGGGCCGGCCGTTCGGGCGCAGGGCGATCGCCTCGCCGTCCAGCACCAGGCTGCGGGCCGGCAGGGACCGGACGGCCTCCACCACTTCCGGGAGCCGGTCGGTGACCTCGTCCAGGGTGCGGGTGAACACGGCCACGTCGTCGCCGTCCCGATGGATCTGGATCCGGACCCCGTCGAGCTTCCACTCCACCGCCGCCGCGCCGGTGCGCTCCAGCGCCGCCGGCAGATCGGCGGCGCTCTGCGCCAGCATCGGTGCCAGGGGACGGCCCACCTGCAGGGCGAAGCCCGCCAGCGCGGCCGGTCCGGCCTCGCGCAGGGCGACCGCGACGGCGGCCAGGTCACCGGAGAAGGTCATCGCGCGGCGGACGTCCTCGACCCGGGCGCCGGAGGTGACCGCCAGGGCATCGAGCACCAGAGCGGCCTGCGCCCCTTGACGGACTCCGCCGGAGAGCAGGTCACGCAGGAAGTGCTGCTCGGCCATGGTGGCGGCACCGAGCAGAGCGGTGATCAGATCGCGTCGGGCGCCGGCCGACCCCGCGCCGGCGGCGCCCGCAGACTCCTGCAGCAGTTCGTCCACACGCAGCACGCCCAGGGTGGCCTGCGGCGCCGCGGGCGGCAGGTGGCG
>JBAPWU010000094.1:0-3020 GCA_049283855.1 Kineosporiaceae bacterium | reverse complement strand
ACCCTGCACCCCCCGATCCTCCCAGGACCGGGCACCCAAGATAGCGGTGACACACCGCAAACCCATGACAAACCCGTACAACTCCGACCCACACCCGAATCGTGCAGTTGTTCAGTGGCGTCCTAGGCTGGGGTCATGCCGAGTGCGTCGTTGAGGTTCCCGGTGACCGAGGCCGACACCGCCCAGGCGCTGGGCAGCGGTGACCTGCCCGTGCTGGCGACCCCGCGGCTTCTGGCCTGGTGCGAGGCGGCCACGTGCGCCCTGGCGGCGACCCTCGACGCCGGGATCGGGGCCGAGGCCGGCACCAGCGTCGGCACCCGGGTGAGTCTGGACCACCTGTTGTCCACCGGTGTCGGCGGGGTGGTCACCGTGACCGCGGACCTGGACCAGCAGGACGGCCGGCTGCTGCAGTTCTCCGTCGTGGCCCACGACGCCGCGGGCCGCCTGCTGGCCACCGGCGAGGTGCGCCGGGTGGTGGTGGACCGAGGCCGGTTCCTGGCCCGGGTCCCGACGGACTGAGCGAGATCGGACTGCGCGAGATCGGACTGAGCGAGAACGGTCAGCGCGGCAGCCGGTGCCACGGGACCTCCCAGGCGTGGTCACGCAGCTCGCGGCTGTCGGCACCGAGGGCCAGGGCCGCGAGCGGGAAGGCGACGAACAGGACGAGGAGAGCCAGGAGGAAGGTCATGGCAGAAAGTCTTCCTCAGGGCATTTACCGCCACCAGTGGCGGATTTGTCGACTGTCGTAGATTTTCCGCCAGATCCGGGGCACACTGGTCGCGTGCCTGCTCTGGACTCGGTGGCCGTGGTGGTGGACGACGGCGTCTCCCCGTTCGAGGTCGCGGTGGCCTGCGAGGTGTTCGGGATCGACCGCACCGACGCCGGTCTTCCGGCCTTCGCGTTCTCGGTGTGCTCGGTCCGGCCGGGCCCCGTCGCGGTCCAGACCGGCTTCACGATGACCGCCCCGCACGGGCTCCGCCGCCTGGCCACCGCCGACCTGATCGTGGTTCCGGCCTTCCCGATCGACTACCGGCCGCCGCCGGCCCTGGCCAGCGCCCTCCTGGCTGCGGTCGGGCGCGGTGCGCGGGTGGCCAGCCTGTGCTCGGGGGCGTTCGTGCTCGGGCGAGTCGGTCTGCTCGACGGGCGCCGGGCGACGACGCACTGGCGCTATGCCGCCACGTTGGCCCGGGAGTTCCCCGCGGCCCAGGTCGTGCCCGACGTGCTGTTCGTGCAGGACGGTCCCGTGTTCACCAGTGCGGGCACCGCCGCCGGGATCGACCTGTGTCTGCACCTGGTCCGCGGCAGCCACGGGGCTGCGGCGGCCAATGGGATCGCGCGACGGATGGTGGTCCAGCCCCAGAGGGAGGGCGGCCAGGCCCAGTTCGTCGAGACGCCGGTCTCGCCGGTGCCGGGCACCGGGCTTGCGCCGGTACTGGAATGGGCCGAGCGACACCTCGGCGACGACCTGTCGGTGGCCGTGCTCGCCGGGCGGGCGGCCATGTCCGAGCGCACGTTCGCGCGCCGTTTCCGTGAGCAGACCGGGACGACGCCCCATCACTGGGTCCTGGCGCGGCGGGTGGCCCTGGCCGAGCAGTTGCTCGAGGCCGGTGGCCTGTCGGTCGAGCAGATCGCGGATCGGGCCGGGTTCGGCTCGGCGACGATGCTGCGCCACCACTTCCGTCGCGCCCGCTCGACGGCGCCGTCGGCGTACCGACGGGCCTTCGGCCAGGCCCACGCACGGTGAGGCGCGTGGGCCGTCGTGCGGGTGGATCGGGTTGGGTCCAGGTCAGCGCATGATGCCGGCGCCGCGGGTGCGCAGGGTCTCGGGACGACGGGTGTCGGCGCCCAGCAGCGGGGACAGTGCGGCAAGGGCGGTGACGGCAAGCAGGATAACGGTCAGGGTCATGAATTCATCCTACAATCTGATAACCCAATGTGTCATGTCGAGGGGGCGTGAGGTCCACCACCCCCGACACGGCTTCAGATCCCCGTGGTGCTCCGCGGGTAGGCGGCGCTCGGATCGGTGATCACGTTCACGCAGTACGGCACGGACGACGCCAGCCCGCGGCGCAGCGCAGCGCCGATCTGCTCGGGATCGGTGACCAGCTCGCCGTCCCCGCCGAGTGCCTTGACCACGAGGTCGTAGCGGGTCTGCGGGGCCAGGTCGGCCGCCACGTCGTAGCCGAACAGCATCTGCATCGGACCCTTCTCCAGGCCCCACACCCCGTTGTTGCCGACCACGATCAGCACCGGGAGCCTGTGCCTGACCAGCGAGTCGACGTCCAGCAGCGAGAAGCCCGCCGCGCCGTCCCCGAGCAGGGCGACCACCTGGGCCGACGGTCGGGCCAGCCGCGCAGCCATCGCGTAGCCCATCCCGGTGCCGAGACAGCCGTACGGTCCCGGGTCCAGCCAGCCACCGGGGCGGGACGGTTCGACGAACCGCCCGGCGAAGGAGACGAAGTCGCCGCCGTCGCCGATCACCACGGCGTCCGGCTCCAGCAGTGGTAGCAGTTCGCCGTAGATCCGGGCCGGGTGGATGGGGTCGGACGTCGCCCGCAGCAGCGGCGCGTCGCCGGCCAGGGCCGCCTCGTGGCGGGCGCGGAGGTCGCTCGCCCAGGCGGCGGCGTCCGCCGTCATCCCGGTGCGGGACAACCGATCGCGAAGGCCGTGCAGAGCCAGCGCGAGATCGCCGGCCACCCCCGCGGCCAGGGCGACGTGCCGGGCCACGGCCTCGGGGGCATCGGCGAGGTGCACCACCTCGGCCGGGGCGGCTGCATCACTCCCGCCGAAGCTGCCGTATCCGAGCCGGAAGTCCAGAGGCGTGCCGACCACGACCACGAGGTCCGCCCCGCCGAACGCCGCCCCCCGGGCCCGGGTGACCAGCAGTGGGTCGGACGGGGCAAGGATTCCCCGGCCCATCCCGTTGCCGATCACCGGGATCCCGAACTCGTGGGCCAGGGCGGCGGCGGCGGCCTCGGCCCCCCCGGCCCACACGTCCGAGCCGAGGACCAGCAGCGGCC
>JBAPWU010000093.1:0-14320 GCA_049283855.1 Kineosporiaceae bacterium | reverse complement strand
GTGGCGGCGCTCGCGCCGTCCGTGGCCGGCCTGGTCCTGGCGCCCCGCCGGGCTCAGCCCGCGATGGACATCCTTGGGGTGCAACGGATCACGCTGTCCGAGCTGATCGAGCAGCTGCCGGTGGGCCGCGCGGCACCGGAATGGCGTGGACTGTACGACGCCTTCGGGGAGCTGGGCTCCGACCCGCTGGTGCGCGAGGCGCTCGCCGCGATCCCGGTGCCGCTGACCGACGGGCGCGTGGTGCGCGGGGTCCGCGGCGCCGTCCTGGTCGACGTCGGCGGGGAGCGCGGCGAGGTCGTCGGTGACGCCCTGGCCGCGCTCGGCATCCGTGCCGTGCATCCGCTGGCGGCACATCCGTTGCTGGAACGTCTCGGGGCGCAGCCGGTCTCGGCCCGCAGCGCCCTCGACCTGCCCGAGGTGCAGGCCGCCGCGGAGGCCAGTCTGCAGGACCGGGAGGACGGTGAGCTCACCCGGATCGACGCGGTGCTCACCCTGGTCGCCGAGGCGCTCGAGGCGCTCGAGGCGGGTGAGGCGGTGGGCGAGCACCGTGCGTGGCTGGGACAGCTGGCGCTGATCGATGCGCAGGGTGAGATCGCCCCGGCCGCCGAACTGGTGCTGCCCGGGTCACCGGCCGCGGACCTGCTCGACCAGCACTGCGTCGCTCCGGTGGCGCTGGACCTGCTGGAGCGCTGGGGCGCGGACGTGCTCCGCGCGGTCGGCGTGCTGGACGAGCTGGTGGTGGTGCAGGCCGGCGACGTGGTGCTGGACGGGGTCGAGGTGCCCGAGTCGCTGGCCGATCTCCCCGAGGTGCAGGACTGGGTCGATGCCCTGCTGGCCCAGGCCGGTGGCGACGTGCTCGAGGCCACCGCGCACGAGGTGGTCGCCGTCCGCGACCTCGATGTGGTCCGCGCGTCGGCCTGGCCGGCCGTGCTCGCGCGGATCGGCGCCCTGCCCCGGCTGCGCGAGGCGGTGATCCGCCCGGTCAGGGTGGTGGCCCGGACCGGGGCCGGCCCGCAGACGTTCCAGGCGCCGTCCTGGACGGCGTGGTGGCTGCGGCAGGAGCTCTTCGGGGGGCGCCGGTGGGCAGAGGCCGACACCGGCCTGGTCGCCCTCCTCGGCGGGCCGCCGCCGCTCGTCACCGGGCTGGACGACGACCTGCGCCGGGCGCTCGGGGGCGTGGCCTCGGTCACCGATCTCGATCACGGGTCGCTGACCGCCCTGCTCGAGGCCCTGGCCGACCCCTCCGCCGAGATCGACCTGGCCACGGCGCTGCGGGTCTGGCACGGTCTGGCCACCCTGGCCGGCTCTGCCGGTGCCTCGGCGGACGACGTGCCGCCACCGGATCGGGTGCGTGCGGTCCGCGACGGGGCGGTCGTCGTGGTCGAGGCCGCGGATGCCGTGGTCGTGGATCATCCGGCCTGGCTGCAGCGCGCTGATCTCGGTGCGGCCGTGGTGGTTCCGGCCTCGCTGGCGCCGGCGTTGGCCGAGCTGCTGGACCTGCCGCTCGCCCCGCACGAGGCTGCCGGCCGGGTCGAGGAGGAGGGCAGCGAGGAGGCGGAGGTGCCCGACGCCGTCCGCCTGCTGCTGCCGGGCGCACCGGCCCGCTGGTGTGAGCACGAGGAGCTGCGGGTGGACGGCGTGGAGGTCTCCTGGTGGGTCGAGGGGCACGGTGACCGGGCCCGGGTCCACGCCTCCACCGTGGACGGTCTCGCGCGCGGCCTGGCCTGGGCCGCCGGCGCGTGGCATCTGCGCGACACCCTGGCGGCGGTCCTGGACGGCGCGGTGCCGGTGGCGGAGGTCCTGCTCGACGAGGCACTCTGAACGACACCCGCCGACCGGCCACCCCCGGTCGAAGTACATTGCGGTGATGCAGGTGAGAAGCGACGTGACCATCGCCGCCCCGATCGAGCGGGTGTGGGCGCTGACCGTGGACATCGAGCACTGGCCTCAGCTGACCCCGACCATGCTCGAGGTCGATCGGCTCGACGCCGGCCCGCTGCGCGTGGGCAGCCGCGTCCGGGTGACCCAGCCACGCCAGCGGCCGGGTGTCTGGGTGGTGACCCACCTTGAGCCCCCCACGCTGTTCGCCTGGCGCAGAACGCTTCTGGGCATGACGATCATTGCCACTCACCGGCTGGAGCCGATCGACGGTGGCTGCCGCAACACCCTCACGGTCGAGGTCGCCGGCCGCGGCGCCACGCTGTTCTCGGCGGTGATGAGTGGCCCGATCCGGATGGCGATCGAGACCGAGAACGCCGGGTTCCGCGAGGTCGCCGAGCGACTGACGATCGAGAGCCGATCGGCCGACGGCGAGGCCGACGCCTAGACCTGCGCCTAGACCTGCGCGGCGATCGGAGGTGGCGCCTGCAGATCCCGGGCCCGGAACAGGACCGCGTTCGCCGCGCCCAGGGCGCGCCCCTGCATCGTCGTGATCCCGGTCAGCATCGGCCGCACCGGCGGGTGGCCGGGGATGGCCGCGAGGTAGCCCCGGTGTGCCTCCAGTGAGGCGATCCCGCGCTCGAGCGGCTCACCGGTGACGTCCACGCCGTGGGTCGGGTGAGCATCACCGCTGATCAGCAACCAGCGGACGGAGTGCGGCGGCAGACCCTCGTCGATCAGTTCGGGGAACACCCAGCGGTTCGCGGCATCGCGGACGGCGTCCAGGGCGGCCAGTCCGGCCACCCGATGATCGGCCTGGTTCAGGCCCGCGACGAACTCCACGTCCCAGGAGCCGACCAGCACCGCGTCCGGGCGGTGGCGGCGGATCGCGCGGGCGATGTCGCGGCGCATGCCCAAGGTGTACTCGAGCACGCCGTCCGGGTAGTCGAGGAAGTCCACCTGCTCCACCCCGACGGCGCGCGAGGCCGCGATCTGCTCCGCCACCCGCAGCTCCGCGGTCTGGTCCGGGGGCAGGGAATCGATCCCGGCCTCGCCGCGGGTGAGCAGCAGGTAGGCCACCTCCACGCCGCGCGCCGTCCAGACCGCGACCGCGGCCGAGGTGCCGTACTCGACGTCGTCCGGGTGGGCGACCACGCAGAGCAGGCGCCGGAAGGCGTCCTCGGGCAGGTGCGGGAGCAACGATTCGGCCATGCCCGGAGTGTAGGTCGGGTCAGGGAGGGGGCACGGTGAACCGGTCGGTCATCCACCGGGCGCCGTAGGTGACCAGATCGGCGGCGTCGATCAGTTCGCTCCCGGCCGCACCCACGGTTCCGGTGGCCGCGCGGCCACCGGCGAGGTAGTCGCCCAGGATCATGGCGAAGTAGTCCTCGCCCGGCCAGTCGACGATCCCGTCGCTGTCGTCGAGGCAGCTGACCACGCGGACCTGTGCCTCGCCGTCCGGGCCGAGCAGGAGGTGGGGGCGGCTGACCCGGCGCTTGCCCGGCACGTCGGCGTGGTACTCGGACAGGTGCAGCAGGGTGACCGTGTCCGGATCCGCGCCCAGGCGCAGCACCCGGCCACCGGCGGCGGCCAGCCGGTCGAGCGGCGACCCTGGGCCGTAGTAGTCGTGCCAGGGCTGGTCGGCGAGCAGGCTCGCCGACCAGGCACCCCGGGCGCCGAACCGTCCGTCGGGATGGTCGCTGACCAGGGTGCCGGGCAGGGTCCGGAACACCTCGGCCAGGACGCCGCAGTCCGGGTCGGCCGGAGTGGTCAGCGGATGGAACGGGGTTCCGGGGGTCTCGGCCGCCCCGAGGTTCATCATCACCGTTCCCGCGCTCCCGACGGCCTGCCCGAGCGCCCGCACGACGCCCTCGGCCCCGTCGCGTACCGGGCCGACCGCGCGCAGCGAGGCATGCACCATGATCAGGTCGCCGTCCCGGACGCCCAGCCGGCGCAGGTCGCCGATGATCGCGGCGACGGAGTGCGGCGCCGTCATGTCAGCGGCCCTTGCTGCCCAGCCAGCGCACGCCGTAGAGGCCGAGAGCGATCGCGACGACGGGTGTCCAGACCCACCACCCGCGCCCGTCGGCCTCCAGCCGGGGGTGCATCGCGACGCCCACGATCAGCAGCACGGCCCAGGCTGCGGTGACGGTCCAGACGACGCCGCGCTCGTTGCTCGCCAGGGGCGGCGGATCGGGCCGGCGCTCGGCCGACCGCACATACCAGCGCATGGCCGCAGGCTACCTCGCCGCGTGCCCCGGGTGCCGCTCAGCCGACGGTGGCGACGAGGATCACCCGGCGGTTCAGGGCGTCCACCAGTTCGCCCTTGCCCGGCGCGATCGACCGGGACGAGCCGAAGCCGCGCGACGACAGCCGCCGGGCGGGCACGCCGGCCTCGCGCAGGGCCGTCACCACGGCGTCCGCCCGCTCCCGGCTGAGGGTGCGATTCGCCTCGGCGAGGCCGCTGGCGTCGGTGTGACCCTCGACCTGGACCGACACGGCCGGGTGCGCCAGGAGCAGGGCTGCAGCGGCCTCGAGCACGGGGCGGGAGGCCGGTTGCACGGCGGCCGAGCGGGTGGCGAAGGTGATCGCGGGGAGCGCCGTCACCTGGGCGGCCACCTGTTTGTCGGTCACCCTGGTCCCGGGGGAGGCGACGGTCATCCGGTCCGTCAGCGCCCCCGCGTCCGACCCGACGGACAGGGCCGCGGCCTGGCGCACTCGCGCGCGCACGGCCTCGTCCACGATCACGCCGGCCACGCTCATCCGGCCGGTGCGCAGCGATGCGGCTCCTGCCCGGGTGTCCGGGCCCATCGCCAGGAGCACCTGCGCGAAGCCGTCGAGTCCGTACCCGCCCGAGGTGGGCTCGACGGATATCCGGTCCTCGATCGCGCCGACGCCGAACGCGCCGCCGAGCGTGTCGACCAGGCGGGTGCGGGCGGCCCGGGTCGGGACGGTGCCGAACAGCATGACGGTGCCCGAGTCGACGATCGCACCGACCGCCGCGAGGTCGGCCAGCGCGGCCAGCGGCGAGGAGACGGACCGGGCCGCGGCTGGGGCTGGGGCCGACGGAGTCGTCACGGATGGGGAGGGTGCAGGTGCCGTCGGGGCCGCCGAGGCCGGTTCGGGCGTGGCCACCGCCACGGCGCGCACGGCGAACACGCCGGGTACCTCGCGGACGATCCGGGTCACCAGGGCCATCTGGGCGGGGTCGTCCGGCACCCGGGTCAGTTCGACGTCGCGCCCGTGGACCACGACGGCGACCTGGGGGTACCCGGAGTCGGCCAGCGCCGCGGCGGCGTTCTCCTGCAGCCTGTTCTGCACCGCGGGGCGCACCAGGAGGAACTGCCCGGCCAGCGCGGACCCGAGGCCGAGCACGGTGACCAGGGCAGCCAGACCCCAGCGCGGCGGCTGCCGGAGGCGCCGCTGGAGAACACCGTCGCGGACGGCGTACCGCTCGGGAGAGGGGTCCGGCCAGGACATGCGCTCAGGTGCCCTCGCGGCCGACCATGAGGCCACCGGCGAGGGTGGCCGCGCCGTCGACGTCGCCCTGGAGCAGCAGCGCCGCCTGCACCGACCAGGTGCTCAGGGTGGGCGGCAGGCCGAGGCCCGCGTCGGTGAGGATGCTGCGCAGTTCCTCGTCGCGGACGGCGGCGAGCTGGGTGTAGTTGGCCACGCCGGCCTCGCGGAGCGCGGCGACGATCGCGGGCGCGATCCCCGAGATGCGCTCCAGGTCGTCCTCGGACGCGGGGCCGATGTTGGTCCAGGAGGGCCCGCTGGGATGGGCCACGGTGCGGAAGGCCGACCCGGGGCCGATCCGGGTGGCCGGCACGGGGTGCGCCGGCGGGGGGTCGACGTGGTCGATCGCTTCCGGCGGGCCCAGGTCCTCGGGCGCGGGGGCGGCCATCTCCTCGGTCACCGGCGGCGCCGGGTCCTCCGCCGGTTCCTCGGTGAGCGGCCCCTGCGCAGGGGCGGCCGCGCGCTCGGCCGTGGCCTCCTCGGCGAGCTCGGCCGCTCGGGCCGACCAGAAGGCGATGCCCGGTGCGGAGCGGATCCGATTCACTCGCAGGGCGCGGCGCAGATGGTCCTCCGGGGCGTTGGCCACGGCGAAGAACGACCCGAGACCCTCGGCGGCGAGGGCCGTGGCCATGGCCGTGGTGACGCCGTCGATGCGGGTCAGATCGTCGATCAGGGCGGGTTCACCAGGCGCCACCTCCGCGACCTCCGCGGTCTCGGCCTCACCGACGGTCTCGGCCTCACCGGCGGAGTCGGCCTCGTCCGGCTCGACGGTGATCTCGATGGGTTCGACCTCGGCCGCACCCGCCTGTGCCGGCACGGCCCGGACGGCGAGATCGGTGAGCACCGGCATCGCCTCGGCCCTCCCGTCGTCCGGGGCGGAGCCGGTCCCGGGCTGCGGAACCGGAGCGGTCGCGACGTCCGGCGAGTGCCGGGACTGGCCGAAGGGATCGGCGGGGTGCTGGGCGCCCGGCTCCGGATGGGCAGGATCGGCGGCTGGGTCCGGGGTCCCGGGGTCGACGGCCGACGCCTCGGGGGCCTGGGGGATCCGTACCTGCCTCCCATGCCGGGCCCAGAGCAGCCAGCCCACCACCAACCCGACCACGAAGGCGAGCGACAGCATCAGGATGGAATGCAGCGCGAACCAGGCCACGCGTCCTCCCTCGGCTGTGCATCGTCCACGTCGACCCGACGGCAGGCGGCATGGATCGGCCGCCGAGGACTAGTCAACACCGTGAGGGTGACCGACGGTATCCGAACATGACAAGTGGGCCGAGCTCGGCTCAAGGGCTGTCACACCGGGTGACACATCCGTCTCGAGAGTGAACAGACACGTGAGGCGGGCCACCGGGGTGTGTCCTCCGGGGCCCGCCTCACGGGCGGTCCATCGAGCGGTCAGAGGACCGCGAACTGCACCCTGCGGTTGGCAGCCCGGTTGGCGTCGGAGCTGTTCACCAGCTTGGGCTTGCTCTCGCCGTAGCCGATGTACGACATCCGGTCGTGGGCGATCCCCAGGTCGTGCAGCGTCTTTCGGACGTGCTCGGCCCGCGCGGTGCTCAGGGTCAGGTTGGCGGCGGCGTCGCCGACGTCGTCGGTGTGACCCTCGACCCGCACCCTGACGGTGGGGTTGGCCTTGAGGATCGCCGCGGCCTGCTGCACCGCTCGCATGCCGGCCGGGGTGAGCCGGGTGCTGCCCGACTCGAAGGTGATCTGCGGCAGCCTGTTGAGCTGAGCCTGGGCACTGGTGCCGCCCTGGTTGCCGATCCCCGTGCCGGTGCCGGCGCCGACGGTGAGCTGGGAGGTCACCTTGCCCGCATCGCCACCGGTGACAGCAGTGGCCGCGGCCTCGGCTGCCGCCTTCGCGGCGGCGTCCGCCACCGACCCGGTCAGGGTCAGCCGGCCCGCGTCGAGCGCGGCGGTCGCGGTGCTGCCCTTGCCGAGCGCGCCGATCAGCGCGCCGAACTCGGTCAGGCCCGAGGCCGAGACCCCGTCGTCGATGGTGAGCGTGTTCACCACGTTGCCGGCGCCGTAGACACCCGTGGCCGAGGCGACCAGGGCGTCCATCGCGGCCTGCGAGGGCACCGTGCCGGAGAGGGTGACCTTGCCGGCCTTGCTCGCGGCGGTGACCGACGGCGCGACCGCGCCCGAGGTGCTGGCCACCGACGGACTGGCCTCGGCGGTCGGCGATGCCTCACCGGCGGGTGCCGACGGGCTCACCTCCACCGATGCCGCGGGGGAGGGTGAGGCGGTGGTCGCCCCGCCGGCCGCCGAGCCGCCGAAGTCGGCCGTGACCACCCGGACGCCGTCCAGCCCCTCGATCGTGGAGACCAGGGCCTGGGCGTCGACTCCCGGCGGCAGTGAGCCCTTGAGGGTGCCGTCCCGGCCGACGAACGTGATCTCGGCGCCGGTGGCGCCGGCCTCGGCGATGGCCGCCTTGGCCCGCGTGGTCAGGTTGTCCTCGATCCCGTGGCGCACCGGCAGGCCGTGGCCGAGACCCAGACCGAGCAGCCCCAGGCCACCGATCACCCAGGGCAGGGCTCCGGCCGGGCGGCGCTCCCAGAAGTAGTGGGTGGTCGTGGTGGTCGTGGTGACGGTCTCCCGGGAGGTCTCCTGGGTCGTCATCAAGCCCTCCGGCCGATGTCCCGGCCACCGACGAGCTGCTCGGTGAGCTTCAGGAAGCCCTCCTCGTCGCCATCGGCGAGCAGGCGTGCCTGACGGGCCCAGGTCGGCAGGCTCGGGGCGAAGCGCAGGCCTGCCGCCTCGAGCGCGGACTGCAGCCGAGCCACGTCGGAGGTGGCCAGACCCTCGAAGGTGGTGATGCCGGCAGCGCGGAGGGCCGATCCGATCCGCGGGCCGATGCCCTCGACGCGCTCGAGGTCGTCCTCCTCGTCCTCGGCCGTCGCGGCCGTCGCGGCCGCCGCGGCACCGTCGTTCGCGGTGTCGGCCTCGCCCTCGACGGCGGCCTCGGCAGGAGCGGTCGCGGTCGTGAGGGCGGACACCTGGGCCGCCGCGGTCGCGTCGTCGCTCACGTCCACGTCAGGGGTGTCCACGTCCTGGACGTCCACCGAGTGGCCGTTCTGCTCCACCTGCACCGCGGGCGCGTCCACGTCGGAGACGTCGACCGAGGCACTGGAGTCGACGAGGGGGGACGCGACGGCCCCGGCGTCCGCGGCCTCGGGGAGGTCGAGCGCCATCGTCTCCTCGGCGGACTCGTCCGGGACGGCGTCGGCGACCGTCGCGTCGACGTCCGAGCCGGCTGCGTGACGACCGGTGTCGGCGGCAACGGCGGCGGAGGAGGCGCCGCGCTCGTCCAGCAGGCCGCGCAGCCGAGAGATCTCGGCGTCCTTCTCGGACAGGGTCTTGGCGTGGTCACGGGTGACCCGGGTGATCGCCTCGGACTCGCTGTGGTAGCGCTTGTGCCAGGGGCGACGCCACAACGCCCACCCGATCACCAGGCCGAGCAGGACGGACAGAAGAATGATCAGCCAGGACTGACCGAGATACCAGGACACTGGGGCCCTCCACGGACGGACGAACGGCGCGGGCAGGAGTGTCCGCGGCGCGAGCATTGCATGTGTTGACGCTCAGCGACGGTGATTCAGTGATCGTGCGGCGGCGTACCGCCACCGACGGTCGATGACCGTGCTGCGGAGTACCGCCGTCGACGATCTTCGCCGAGGTTGCTTCTTCGTATCAAATCCGGGGGTTCTTGAGCAATCAGGCGTCCCCGTCCGGGCCGTGACGAGAACCGGGGCGAAGCCTACCGGCCGATCGGCCGCGCCCGCAGCGCCGAGCCCGATAGCGTGATCGCGCTCCTGGCCGAGCCGGCGACGCCTCGGCCGGTCCTGTCGCGACCTGGGATGGACTTATGGCTTCCTCTGACACAGATCTTCAGACCCGACCGAGCGGCGGCGCTCTCGACCGTTACTTCCTGATCAGTCAACGCGGATCGACGGTGGCCCGCGAACTGCGCGGTGGCCTGGTCACGTTCTTCACGATGGCCTACATCGTGGTGCTCAACCCGTTGATCATCGGCACTCAGAAGGACAGCACCGGCGCCCTGATCGGTGGTGGGGACGTCACGTCCTCGATCGCCAAGGTCGCCGCGGCGACGGCCCTGGCCGCCGGGCTGCTGACCATCATGATGGGCGTGGTCGCCAACTACCCTCTGGCGCTGGCGACCGGGCTGGGCCTGAACGCCTTCGTGACGTTCGGGATCGCCAAGCTCCCCGGAATGACCTGGGCCGATGCGATGGGTCTGGTCGTGCTCGAGGGCCTGGTCATCCTGATCCTGGTGCTCACCGGGCTGCGGACGGCGGTGTTCCACGCGGTGCCTGCGTCCTTGAAGACGGCCATCAGTGTGGGGATCGGCCTGTTCATCGCGTTCATCGGCTTCGTCGACGCCGGCTTCGTGCGCCGCACCGGCACCGGGCCGGTCCCGGTCGAACTGGGCGTCGGCGGCGCCCTGCGCGGGTGGCCCACGGTCGTCTTCGTGGTGGGTCTGGTCACCATGGCGGCGCTCCTGGTCCGCGCCGTCCGCGGTGCGCTCCTGATCGGGATCCTCGCCTCGACCGCGTTGGCCATGGTGGTCGAGGCGTGGGCGCACGTCGGGCCCGGCGTGTCCGCCACCGGCGAGGTCAACCCCACCGGCTGGAGCCTGAACGTCCCGGCCCTGCCGGACTCCCTGGTCTCCACTCCCGACCTCAGCCTCCTCGGGCACTTCAGCCTGCTCGGCTCGTTCACGGCGATCGGGGTCGCGGGTGCCGTCCTGCTGGTCTTCACCCTGATGCTCGCCGACTTCTTCGACACCATGGGCACGATGGTCGCCGTCGGCGCCGAGGGCGCCCTGCTCGATGAGGACGGCGTTCCGCCCAACGTCGATCGCATCCTGATCGTCGACTCGATCGCCGCTGCCGCGGGCGGGGCGGCCTCGGTGTCGAGCAACACCTCCTACATCGAGTCCGCGGCCGGCGTCGCCGAGGGAGCGCGCACCGGGCTGGCCAGCGTCGTGACGGGGCTCATGTTCCTGGTCGCGACGCGGTTCTCGCCCCTGGTCATGGTGGTGCCGCACGAGGCGGCAGCCCCGGCCCTGGTCGTCGTCGGCTTCGTGATGATGATCCAGGTGAGGTTGATCGACTGGGACAACGGCGAGGACGCGCTGCCGGCCTTCCTCACCATCGTGCTGATGCCCTTCTCCTACTCGATCACCGCGGGGATCGGGGCCGGCTTCGTCTCCTGGGTCCTGCTGAAGGTCATGCGCGGCAAGCTGTCGGAGATCCACCCGCTGATGTGGGTGACCTCGGCGCTGTTCGTGCTGTACTTCGCGATCGAGCCGGTCAAGGGCATCCTCGGCGTCGGCTGACCGGGACGCGGCTCGGGTTCGCGGTCACGTCTCGGGCTAGCGTTGCGGCCATGACGCCGACGATGACGAGACGGTTGGGTAGCCGCGGGCCCGAGGTCAGCGCACTCGGGGTGGGTTGCTGGGCGATCGGCGGACCGTGGCGGATCAGCGACCAGGACGCCGGTTGGGGCGCGGTGGACGACGCGGAGTCGGAGCGGGCGCTGCGGGCGGCGATGGACGACGGGGTCACCTTCTTCGACACCGCGGCGAACTACGGAGCGGGCCACAGCGAGCTCGTGCTCGGGCGGGCCGTGGCGGGTCGTCGGGACGACGTCGTGCTGGCCACGAAGTTCGGCTACCGGGTCGAGGAGGCCACCCGCACCGTCCACGGGCCGGACGTGTCGCCGGCCGCGATCAGGTCCTCGTGCCACGACAGCCTGCGGCGCCTGGGCACCGACCGGATCGACGTTTTCTGGTTCCATGTCGGCGACCACCCGGTCGAGCAGGCCGACGACGTGCTCGCCGTCCTCGAGCAGCTGGTGGACGACGGGCTGGTGCGCGGGTACGGGTGGAGCACCGACGACCCCGAGCGGGCCGGGCGTTTCGCCGCCGGGCCGCACTGCCTGGCCGTCCAGCATCAGTTCAACCTCTTCCAGGACAACCCCGCGATGCTCACCCTCTGCGAGCGCGCCGGCCTGGCCAGCGTGAACCGCGGCCCCCTGGCCATGGGACTGCTCGCCGGCACCTACGACGGCACCACGCAGTTCCCCCCGGGCGACCTGCGCCGGCAGAACCTGGACTGGATGGGCTACTTCACCGACGGCCGGCCCGACCCCGGGTGGCTGGCCCGGCTGGACGCCGTGCGCGACATCCTGACCTCGGACGGGCGGTCCGTGGCCCAGGGGGCACTCGCCTGGATCTGGGCGCGCAGCCCCGCGACGATCCCGATCCCCGGCGTGCGTACCGTGGCCCAGGCCCGGGCGAACGCCGGGGCACTCTCCTTCGGCCCGCTCAGCCCGGAGCACCTGGCCGAGATCGCCTCGCTCACGTCCGCTCCCGGCCCGGGCGGGTAGATCACGTCTCGGCCTGCTGGTCGGAGCCCTCGGCGCGGGTGAGGAGCGCCTCGACACGGGCGACCTCTCGGGTCAGTGCGGCCCGTCCCGGTGCCGGGGCGTCCTCGAACAGGCTGACCTCGGCCCGGCCGGAGGCAGACGCCCAGGTGCCGACCACACCGTGCATGGTGGCCACCACCGGAGAGATCCATCCGGCCGCGCGGCTCACCGTCGCGCGGTGATGCGCCGGGACCAGGTGCGGGTCACCCGTGCCCGGCCCGAGCACGAACTGGTCGAAGGCAGGAAGGAGGCGCACGACGTCCGACGGCTCGATGCTCGCCAGCGCATCGACGTCCCCGGCGCGGGCCAGGAGCGGCTCGCCGTCCACCTCGACCGTGGCCAGGGCGTCGCCCAGGTCGGCGAACCAGCGGCGCAGGGCGGCTTTCGACGTCGCTCCGCGCAGCAGCCAGGCGTCGAACGCGGCCGGTGAGGCGGGGCCGAACACGGCCAGGTAGGCGTCGATCGCGTGTCGCGCCGCGGCGTCCGCCGTCAGCAGCCCGGGCCACGAGGGTGCGGCGGCCTGGGGGCGGGTGAACGTGACCCGGGTGCCCCGCCCCGGGGCTCGTGACGGCGGTCCCTGGGCGATGAGCCCTTGCCAGGCAAGCGGTTTCAGGGCAGCAGCCCAGGACGAGCCCAACTGATCGGCCAGGTGCTCGTCGCCGGTGTCCTCGCGCACCTGCGCGACCAGCTCCTCCCGGGTGCGCGGGGCGTCGTCCGCCAGCAGGTGGCTCACCGACTCAGTGAGCCGGTCGACCTGGTCGAGGCTGAGGAAGGTCCTCTGCCACGACGGTCTGGCCCACGTGCGGGCCGCGGCGATCAGGGACAGGTACGCGGCGGCGTCGGCCGGGTCGAGCACATGCAGCGTCCCCCGCATCGCCCAGGTGCGGACCAGGGCCCCCCGCGCCATCCCCTCGGCCAGGGACTCCTCCGGCGCAGGGTCCCTGTGCCGGACGGCGACGGCCAGCTCGGCCGCGGACATCACCTGGGCCTGCACCCCGCACAGCCGGCGGACGACCTCCACCGTGGAGCCGCCGGCGAAGTGGCGCTGCAACCGCCAGGCGTGCACCTGCGACCAGGTGAGCCTCGCCGCCGACGTCATGGACCAAGAGTGGCGCATGCGGCATGGTCGGGGCAGTGGGGCCGCCGGGCGGGGCGGAGCGGGAATGGCGGGTGGAGCGGGCGGCTTGGCACAAGGAGAGGTATCCCCGCGCTTCCCGTCGCTCTCTGGCCCTCCTGGAGGTCCGTCCACCCGTGAGTCCCACGTTCCGAGCCCTCAGCCACCCCAACTACCGACTGTGGGCCGGCGGTGCTCTGGTCTCCAACACGGGGACGTGGATGCAGCGGGTCGCGCAGGACTGGCTGGTGCTGACGGTGCTGACCTCCGACTCGGGGTTGGCGGTGGGGATCACCACGGGGCTGCAGTTCGCGCCGATGCTGCTGCTCGCGCCGGTGGCCGGGGTGGTGGCCGATCGGTTCGACCGGCGGCGCGTGCTGATCGCGACCCAGGCCGGTTCGGGCCTGCTGGCGCTGATCCTGGGCGTGCTCGTGGTGAGCGGAGCCGCGCAGCTGTGGCAGGTGTTCGTGCTCGCCGGCCTGCTCGGCGTGGTCAGCGCACTGGACGCGCCGGCCCGGCAGGCGTTCGTCTCGCAGATGGTGCCCGAGGCCGACCTGCCCAATGCCGTGGGGCTGAACAGTGCCTCCTTCCACGCCGGCCGGCTGATCGGGCCGGGGGTGGCCGGGCTGCTGATCCACTGGTTCGGAACCGGGCCGGTGTTCCTGATCAACGCGGTCTCGTTCGGGGCGGTCCTGGTGTCGCTGGGCCGGATGCGCACCGAGCAACTGATCGCGTCGCCGGTCTCGGCCGTCGGCCGGCGGGGCGTGCGGGCCGGACTCGGCTATGTCCGGCGGCAACCAGTGCTGATGGTGACCATGGCGCTGGTCGGCGTCGTCGGCACCTTCGGCCTGAACTTCCAGTTGACCACTGCCCTGATGGCCCGCCTGGTCTTCGACAAGGGTGCTGGGGAGTACGGGCTGCTCGGCTCGGTGATGGCGGTCGGCTCGCTGGGTGGGGCGCTGCTCGCCGCCCGCCGGCAGCACCCCGGGCTGCGCCTGGTCGTGTTCGCGACGCTCGCGTTCGGGGTGAGCTGCGTCGTGGCCTCCCTGATGCCGACCTATCTCACGTTCGCCATCGCCCTGATCCCGGTCGGGCTGTCATCGCTGACGCTGATGACGGCCGCCAACACCAGCGTGCAACTGGCCACCGAGCCGGAGATGCGTGGCCGGGTGATGGCCCTCTACATCGCGATCTTCATGGGTGGGACGCCGGTCGGGGCGCCGTTCATCGGCTGGGTCGGCGAGACGTTCGGCGCCCGGTGGACCATCCTCGGCGGCGGCCTGGTCTGCCTGGTGGCCGCCCTGGTGGCCCTGGCCTGGCTCTCGGCGGGCAGCGGCCGTTCCGTGCCGGCCGAGCCCGTGC
>JBAPWU010000092.1:0-6234 GCA_049283855.1 Kineosporiaceae bacterium | reverse complement strand
GCCCGGGCCGTCGCCACGGTGCCGGCCCAGGTGAGGGACGTGGCGGCCGCGCGGGGCCGGCCGTCCTCGTCGGTGCTGAGGAGCATCGGGATGGTGCCGAACCCCCCCGCCACCTCCAGCAGCGTCGGCAGTTCGACCTCGATGCTCATCGCACCGGCCCCTTCCACTCGCGCGGGTCAGCCAAGGGTGGCGAGCACGGCGAGCAGGCGGTCGACGTCCTCGTCGCTGGTATAGCAGGACATCCCGGCGCGCACCGCCGAGCCGCTGTCCCGGATGCCGAGGAACCCGGCCAGCTCCCAGGCGTAGTTGTGCCCTGACCACACGTTCACCTGCGCATCGGCGCAGGCCTGCGCGACCGCGTCCGGGGTCATCCCGCGCACGGTGAACCACAGGGCCGGTGCCTGCCGGGACGGGGCACCGATCCGTTCGACGTGGTCCATCGCGGCGATCCCGGTCAGCAGCCGGGCCAGCAGCGCCGCCTCGTGCGCCTCGACCACGGCCATCGAGGCCACGATCCGCTCCCGTCGGGTGCCCTCGCCGGGGACCAGCGCAGCGAGGTGATCGACCGCCGCGGCCAGGCCGGCGTGCTGGGCGAACGGCGAGGTGCCCCGCTCGAACCGGTCCGGGGCGACGTCGGCCACCGGGTCCAGCTTGTCCGGGTGCAGCTCCGCGAGCAGGTCGGGGGCACCGACCACGGCAGCCAGGTGCGGGCCCGACCACTTGTAGGAGCTGGTGGCGAACAGGTCCGCGCCGAGCGTCGCGAGGTCGACCGGGCCGTGCGGGGTGGCGTGCACTCCGTCCACGTAGACCCGCGCCCGGCGGTTGGTCGCGGCGTGGGCGGCGTCCGCGATCGCCCGCACGTCGGGACGGGTGCCGACCACGTTGGACGCCGCCGTGACGGCCACCAGGCGGGTGCGCTCGGTGAGCAGGCCGGTCACCACCTCGGTGGGCAGGTCGAGACCGGGCAGCACCGGGTCGGCCCAGCGCACGGTCACCCCGGTGCGTTCGGCGGCCAGCACCCAGGGGCGCACGTTGGCGTCGTGGTCGAGCCGGGTGAGCACGATCTCGTCGCCCTCCCGCCAGGTCTTGGCCAGGGCACCGGCGAAGCGGAAGGTGAGCGCCGTGGTGCTCGGCCCGAGGGCGACCCCGGCCGGCCCGGGCGCGCCCAGCAGGTCGACGACGGCCTCGCGGGCCGCAGCGGTGTGGGCCGCGGAGCGCCGGGAGGCCGCGAACAGGCCGCCGTGGTTGCCGATCCCCGCCCGGTAGGCGGCGGACTCGGCCGCGATCACGGCCTCCGGCACCTGGGTGCCGGCGGCGCCGTCCAGATAGGCCCACCCGTCGGCGAGCGCAGGGTAGGCCGCTCGCACGGCAGCCACGTCGAGCATCGCTGAGGTCATGGGCGCACCCTATGCACGGCGCACGCCCCTCGACTCGGGCAGGATGGGATTCATGACCGAAGCGAACGAGGGAACCGAGCGGCCGGCCGCGGAGGGCGCGCGCGCCGGCGGCGGGCAGCGGATCGTCGTGGTCACCCCCGAGGGGATGGCGGTCAGTGACACCGGCGAGAACGGCGAACACGGTCCGGCCGAGCTGATCGAACAGCCGGCGAAGGTGATGCGGATCGGCAGCATGATCAAGCAGTTGCTGGAGGAGGTGCGCAGCGCGCCCCTGGACGAGGCCGGACGCACCCGGCTGGCCGAGATCCACGAGCGGTCCCTGAGGGAGCTCGAGCAGGGCCTGGCCCCCGAGCTGGTCGAGGAGCTGCACCGGATCACCCTGCCGTTCGCCGAGAACTCCACCCCCTCGGACGCCGAGCTGCGGATCACTCAGGCGCAGCTGGTCGGCTGGCTGGAGGGGTTGTTCCACGGCATCCAGACCGCGCTGTTCGCTCAGCAGATGGCCGCTCGGGCGCAGCTGGAGCAGATGCGCCGCGCGCTGCCCGGTGGTGGCGCCGCCCCGGGCATGTCCGCCGGCATGCCCGGAGTGCCCGGTGCCGCCGCGACCCCGGGCGAGGGCGGGAGCGAGGGATCCACCGGCCAGTACCTCTGAGCCACGCCCGGTGGGGCCCGGTCAGGCCCGGCCGGCCAGGAGCTGCTCCAGGATCTGCGCCACGCCGTCCTCGACGCACGGCGGCGCGACCGCATCGGCTGCGGCGATCACGTCGGGGTGGCCGTCGGCCATCGCGTATCCGACGCCGGCCCAGCGCAGCATCGGCAGGTCGTTCGGCATGTCGCCGAAGGCCACCACCTCCGAGGGCGAGAGCCCCCGCTGGGCGACCAGCTCGGCCAGGGTGGAGGCCTTGCTCACGCCGAGGGCGCTCACCTCCAGCAGGCTGTCGAAGGGGTTCGAGTGCACCGGCTCGGCGATGCCGGCCAGCACCGGGCGGGCCAGCTCCAGGATGACGTCGGCCAGCCGGGACTCGCTGCGACACAGCACCTTCAGCACATGCGGGTCGTCGGCCACCAGCTCCTCGACCGTCCCCACCGGGGCCAGCCTCGCGACCTCGTGCCGGGGCGCGTACAGCGGCTCGCGCCGGAAGCCCGCCACGGTCTCGAGGGCGAAGGTCGCGTCGTGGAGCACCTCACGCAGAGCCCGCACCGTGCGCAGCACGGCCGCCGGGGCCAGCGTCCGGGTCGCCACCACCTGCTCACTGCCCAGGTCGTAGACCACCGCGCCGTTGCCGCAGATGGCGATCCCCCGGTGGCCGGTGGCCCGCGCGATCGGCCTCATCCAGCGAGGTGGCCGGCCGGTCACGAAGACGACGTCGACGCCGCCGTCCTCGCACGCCGCCAGCGCTGCCAGGGTGCGCGCCGAGATGGTCCCGTCCCCCCGCACCACCGTGCCGTCCAGGTCGCACGCCACGAGCCGCATGCCACCATCCTGACCTGTTCCCCGCCCGCAGGGGTCAAGTGCTCGCTCCGGGACCCCGATACCTCGTTCACGCACGTCCCACGTCACCTCGAGGTGTCCACGATGCTCAGACCCAGCCAGGTGTCGATCAGGGTCAAGCTCATCGGCATCGCCGTCGTCGCCGCGCTCGGCACCGGGCTGACCGGCGCCTTCACCGCCCACCAGTTGCGGGAGGCCCGGTTCGAGGACCGTGAGCAGGGCACCCAGCACGTGGTCCAGGTCGCGCTCGGCGTGATCGAGTACTACGGCGCCCAGGAGAGCAGCGGGAAGCTGTCCCGCGGCGCCGCCCAGCAGCAGGCGCTGGCCCTGCTGAAGTCCGTGCGCTACGGGGCGAAGGACTACGTCTGGGTGAACGGCCTCGACCTGAAGATGATCATGCACCCGACCAAGCCCGAGCTCGACGGGACCGACGTGGGCGGGCTGAAGGACCCCGACGGGGTCCCGATCTTCCCCCGGTTCGTCGACGTGGTGAAGACCAAGGGTTCCGGGTTCGTGGCCTACCAGTGGCCGAAGGCCGGATCGAAGGAACCCCAGCCGAAGATCAGCTATGTGGCCGGGTACGCGCCCTGGGGCTGGGTGGTCGGCTCGGGGATCTACGTGGACGACGTGAACGCGGCCACCGTGGGCGATCTGCGCGCCGCAGGGTTCGAGACCCTCCTGCTCACCCTGCTGATCTGCGCCATGGTCCTTCTGGCCTGGCGGAGCACCGTCCGGCCCCTGGAGTCGATGAGCACCCTGCTCCAGGACGGCGAGCTCGGCCGGCGCCTGGACGAGGGAGCCGGCCGGACCGAGCTGGAGCGGCTGTCCCGGGCCGTCAACGCCAGCCTCGACCGGATGTCCTCGGTGGTGCGCAAAGTGGTCCAGGACACCTCCTCGATCACCGAGCACATCGACCAGCTGAACGAGAACGCCCGCGCGATCGAGGCCCAGGCCCGCCGCACGGCGGACCAGGCCGGCGAGGCCTCCGGCGCCTCGGCGCAGGTGGTCGCCGGGTACGACACCCTCGCCACGGCGGTCTCCGAGATCGATCATTCGATCAAGATGATCGCCGAGAACGTCCGGCAGGTCAGCGCCGTGGCCGGGGAAGCGGTCCGGGCGACCGAGAGCACCCACCAGATCGTGGCGAAACTGGGCCACTCCAGCGCCGAGATCGGCGAGGTCCTGCGGACCATCGCCACCATCGCCGAGCAGACCAACCTGCTCGCGCTCAATGCCACCATCGAGTCCGCCCGGGCCGGCGAGGCCGGCAAGGGATTCGCCGTGGTGGCCACCGAGGTCAAGGAACTCGCCCACGAGACGGCGCGGGCCACCGAGGACATCGGCCGCAAGATCGAGACCCTGCAGGCGGACGCCCAGGAGTCCGCCGCTGCGATCACCACGATCGGCGAGGTGATCACGCAGATCAATGCCCTGCAGGAGAGCATCGCCGCCGCGGTGACCCAGCAGAGCAGCACCACGGCGGCGGTCTCGCGCAGCGTGAGCGATTCCAGCCAGGCCGGGGCCGACGCCGGGCGGTCGATCGCCGTCGTCGCCCAGGAGGCCGACCGCACCCGCACCGAACTGGACGACATCACCGCGAGCATCCGGTCCCTGGCCGAGGTGTCCCGCCACCTCACCGAGGCGGTCGGCGTCTTCCACTGACCTCGGCTTCGCGGGTTCGGTTGTCTCGGCGGTGAACGCCCACTTACGGTGCAGGCATGGGCCTGGGCGAAGAGCAGCGCACACCGCTGCGCTCCTCAGACCAGGTGCTCGAGCTGATGGCCCAGCACGCCCGCCAGGCCCGCGAGGATCGCACGTGGGAGCGGCAGATGCGCCGGCGGCAGATCGCGGCCGGAATCGCCGTGCTCGCCCTGCTCCTCGGATCGATCACCTACGTGGTGCGGGTCCGCTCCTCAGGAGGCGACGCCGCCGCCCTCAACCCGGTGTCGCCGTCGGCCTCGGCCCCCGCAGCGTCCGCAGACCGATCGGCCGCCTCCGCGCCCGTCACGCCCTCCGCGAGTCCGTCGGCATCGGCAGGCACGTCCTCCACCGGCCCGCCCGGACCGACGGCGGTCGCCTCGCAGGGCACCTCGATGTACGGGGCCCCCCGCTCCGGGCTGTCCTGGCACAGCGGCATCTGGACCGGGGGGCAGATCACCGCCGCCCACACCAACCAGGCGGGCAGCTGGCGCGGCACCCCGATGGACTTCGCCACCGTCTACCCCGCCTACGGCAGCTGGGCCGAGATCCGGCAGAGCACCTGGACAGTGACCAACTTCGCGCGGTTCCGGGGTCGGCTCTCCTACGGGTTGCCGCTCCTGCCCAAGAATCGCAAGGGGCAGTGGCAGGACATCCTGAACGGCTCGCACGACGAGACGTTCCGCGGCATCGCCCGGCTGCTGATCGCCAACGGGCACGAGGATGCCGCGATCCGGATGGGCGTGGAGGCGAACGGCTACTGGTTCCCCTGGGCGGTGACCGTGGACACCGTCGACGAGTACCGGGCCGCGTTCCGCCGGATCGAGAAGATCATGTCGGCGGAGTCCGACGCGTTCACCTTCTGGGTCGACCTCAACTGCGGCACCGTGCTGACCGGGTCGACGGACCGGCTCGCCCCGCTCCACCAGATGTACCCCGGTGACGACGTGGTCGACGGCATCTCGATGGACCACTACAACCGGTTCAAGCTGCTCGCCGCCGACGAGGCGTCCTGGAAGCGGGCCATTGCACCGAGTTGGGCTCCCGGGCTGAAGGACGGGGTCAACTTCGCCCGCCAGCACGGCAAGGGTTTCGCCGTGTCCGAATGGGGGCTGGACGGCGTCCAGGGCCCCGGTGACAGCCCGTTCTTCATGCAGAAGATGTTCACCTTCTTCACCGAGAACCAGGACGTGCTGGTCTACGAGAACTACTTCAGCGAGCCGGACCCGTACATCGCCGGTGACCTGTTCCAGACCTCGCAGAACCCGAGGTCCGCGGCGCTGTACCGCAAGCTCTGGGGTCGCGCCTCGGACTGACGAACGACGATCGCGGCCTCCCCCGGCAGGGGAGACCGCGATCGAGGTCGTTCCTGAAGCCCGAGCGGTCAGATCCGGCCGACGCCCAGACTGCGCCCGGTGCCGTCGACCTCGGCCTTCTCGGCATCCAGGCCGCGTTCGCGACGGACGGCCTCGGCCAGCGCGTCCGGGTGCAGCGCGCCCGTGGTGGCCGCCGCGTCCTCGGTCAGAGCGGCATCGGCGTAGTCGGACGCCCGAAGCGGCTCGTCCTCCAGCTCGTCGAAGGCGTCCGGCACCTCCTCGACGTCCGCCACGGCCTCGGGCTCGACCGCGGGCTCGGCCGCCGGGGCGC
>JBAPWU010000091.1:0-1719 GCA_049283855.1 Kineosporiaceae bacterium | reverse complement strand
GGTAGGTCATGTCCATGCAGCCTGTCGCCTGGCCAGAGCCGGATCCGCTGATCGCGGCGGCGATCACGGGGATGTACGGTTCCCGGAAGACCGAGCGGCCGCTGGCCGTGGCGATCCGGGACCGGCTGGGTCAGTGGCTGGCCGATGAGGATTTCGCGGCTGCGTTCGGGGTCCGGGGCAAGCCGGGCTGGCCGCCGTCGCGGCTGGCGCTGGTGACGGTGTTGCAGCGGGCGGAGAAGCTGACCGACCGGCTGGCGGCCGAGGCGGTGCGCACTCGGATCGACTGGAAGTACCTGCTCGGGCTGGCGGTGGACGATTCGGGGTTCGATCACACGGTGCTGGCGGAATTCCGGGCCAAGGTGGCCGGGGCCGGGCTGGAGCAGGTGGCGTTGGACGCACTGCTGGCCCGTCTCGCCGCTGACGGCCTGGTCAAGGTCGGCGGGAAGCAGCGCACCGACTCCACTCATGTGGTTGCCGCGGTGGCCGCGCTGAACCGGCTGGAGCTGGCCGGGGAGAGTGTGCGGGCCGCGGTGGAGGCGCTGGCCACGGCGCACCCGGACTGGCTGGCGCAGCGGATCTGCGTGAGCGACTGGACCCGCCGCTACGGCACCCCGATGACCGCCTGGCGGCCGCCGACATCGAAGGCCAAGCAGGACGAGCTGGCCATCGGCTATGCCAGGGACGGGTATGCGCTGCTGGAGGCCGTCCACGACAAGACGGCACCAGCCTGGCTGCGGGAACTGCCGGCCGTGGAAGTGCTGCGACAGGTGCTGCTGCAGAACTACACCCGCACGATCACCTCCGACGGCCGGGAGGTGATCAAGCGGCGGCAGAAGGAACCCGAGGGCGACGGTCTGCCGCCCGGCCATGCCCGGATCGCCTCCCCGTACGACACCGACGCCCGGTGGGGCGTCAAACGGGACACCTTCTGGCTGGGCTACAAACTGCACGTCACCGAAACCTGCGACGACCAGCCGGAGTGCGCCTGCCCCGACGCCGGCACCGGCCAGGGCGGGACCGGCCGAGGTGGCCACGACAAGGCCTGCGCGGCACCGGCGTTCCCGAACCTGATCACCCACGTGGCCACCACCGACGCCACGGTCACCGACAACCAGATGACCGCCGTCATCGATGACGCGCTGGCGGGAAAGGCCCTGGCCCCGGGACGGCACTACCTCGATTCCGGCTACCTCAGCGCTGCCCTGGTGGTGGCCGAGGCCGCCCGACACGGAATCGCACTGATCGGGCCGCTGCTGGCCGACACCTCCGCACAGGCCCGCGCCGGCAACGGCTACGCCCGCGCCGACTTCACCATCGACTACGACGCCAAGGCCGTCACCTGCCCCCAGGGCAGGACCGCGGCGTCCTGGACACCATGCACCCAGCGCGGCAAGGACGCGATCGTGGTCCAGTTCGCCGCCGCCGACTGTGGCCCCTGCCCCGTGAAAGCCTTGTGCACCACCGGGAAACACCGCACCCTCACCGTGCCGACTCGCGACCTTGCCCAGGCCCAGGCCGCCGCTCGCGCTGCGGAAGCCACGATCGGGTTCCAGGCCGACTACGCCCGCCGCGCCGGCGTCGAAGGCACCATCCACCAGGCCGCCAGCCACGGCGCCCGCCGCGCCCGCTACCGCGGCCTGCCGAAAACCTGCCTCGACCACGTCTACATGGCCTGCGCCCTGAACCTCCTACGCCTGCACGCCTACTGGACCGGCACCC
>JBAPWU010000090.1:0-5694 GCA_049283855.1 Kineosporiaceae bacterium | reverse complement strand
GGCCTGCGCGGCACGGCGCAACCGGGCGCGGTTCTGCTCGACCTCCGCCAGGCCCTGGTCCAGAGTCTCCTGGCGGGCGACCAGCAGCTCGAACTCACCGGCCAGCTGGGCCATCGCCTGAGCCTGGTCGTGTCTCATCTCGGCGCGCTCGCGGCGGGCGAGGGCATCCATCTGGTGAGCGAGGGCCTCGGTCCGGGTGTGCTCGACGGCCGACTCCAGCTCGGCCAGCCGGGCCGCCGGATCCACCGGCTCGTCGTCCGAGGTCAGTTCCGGGTGGGTCGTGCGGAGCGCCACGGCGGCCGCCTGATCGGCCTTGGCCAGCAGGGTCGCCGTGAGCCGAAGGGTGCTCTCGACCTCGCCGCGCAGGGCCCCCCGGCGCTCACGCAGCCAGTCCTGGACCGCGGCGAACCGGTCGGTGCCGAACAGCTTCTCGAGCAGGCCCCGCCGGGACTCGGCGTCCGCCCGAAGGAACGCCGCGAACTCGCCCTGGGGCAGCAGCACCAGCTTGGTGAACTGGTCCGGGCCCATCCCGAGCACGTCGTCCAGCAGGTGCGCGGCCTCGTCGATCCGGGTCGACAGGACGACCCACTCCGCGCGCACCAGCTCGCGGACCAGCACGCGGGCCTGGGCCAGGGTGGTGCCCTCGCCGCGCTTCTTCGGGCGCTCCCAGGCGGGGGACCGGGTGACCTCGAACCGGCGCGGGCCGACCGAGAACTCGCACACCACCTCGGGGACCTCCACCCCCTCGGCGTAGTCGCTGCGCAGTCGAGTCACCCCGGCCCGGGCGCCCGGCACCTTCCCGTACAGCGCGAAGCAGACGGCGTCCAGGACGCTGGTCTTGCCCGCTCCGGTCGAGCCGTGCAGCAGGAACAGGCCGGCATCGGCCAGCGCGTCGACATCGACCACCTGGCGTTCCCGGAAGGGGCCGAACGCAGCCACCTCGAGCCGGTGGATTCTCACCCGGCCTCCCCGAGAGCGAAGGTGCCCTGCTCCCCGGCGTCCCCGGCGTCCCCCGCGTGCGGGGAGCCCGCGGTGGCCGCAGCGTCGGAGGCCGCGGCCGCCCGCTGCGCCGCCCGCTGATCGGCCCGCAGGGGCGCCACCCCCGCGGCCTCGATCTCGGTCAGCCGGTTCTCGGTCACGGCCTCCCGCAGCCAGGCCAGCTCGAGCGGCGACGGCCCCCGACCCCGCACGTGCTCGAGGAAGTCACCGCAGACCTCGACATCGCTGCGCCCGGCCAGGCGCAGGGTGTACGACTGCGGGACCTGCCCCCCGGCGCCCTGCGGGTCGAAGCGCAGCTCGAGCGTGTGCGGGAAGCGGGACCGGAGCTGCTCCATCGCGTGCGCCGGCCGCTGCGGATCGGTCAGGGTCACCTGGCACCAGGCCTGCTCGTGCCCGGCCAGGTCGCCCCGGCCCAGCACCTCGGCCAGTTCCCCGCGGATCAGGGCCAGTCGGCGCGGCACCGGAGCGTCGACCGGTTCGACCGCCTGGACACCGCGCGGGCCGAGGGTGATCAGGTGGCTGCCCTTGGTGTGGGCGTGCTCGGAGAAGGAGTAGGCCAGCGGCGAGCCGCTGTAGCGCACCGACGGCGACAGCTCCTGGCGGCGGTGCAGATGGCCCAGCGCGACGTAGTCGACGCCGTCGAACACGGCAGAGGCCACCGCGGCCACCCCGCCCACGGCGATGTCCCGCTCGCTGTCGCTGACCTCGCCGCCGACCACGAACGCATGGGCCGCGACCACCGACCGGGTGCCACCGGGGCGCCGGGCCAGATCGGTGCGGACGGCGCCCATCGCCGCGGTGAGCACCCCGGTGTGCGTGGGCTCGGCGCCCAGAACGGGGGCGGCGACCACCGGCTCGAGATAGGGCAGGGGGTAGATCGCGACCGCGCCGTGCCGGTCCTCCAGCAGCACCGGCTCGGCGGCCCGGGAGGCGTCGGCCCGGATGTGGACTTTGGCCACGTCCAGCAACCGGGAGCCGAAGCCCAGGCGGCGCGCCGAATCGTGGTTGCCTCCGGTCAGCACCACCGTGGCGCCTGCCCCGACCAGGCGGGACAATGCCTCGTCGAGCAGGGCGACCACGTCGACCCCAGGCAGGGCCCGGTCGTACACGTCACCCGCGACGAGCACGACGTCCACCGACTCGGACCGGACCACCTCCACCAGGTGGTCGAGGAAGATCGACTGGGCCTCCAGCATGCCCACGCGGTGGAACGACCGGCCCAGGTGCCAGTCCGAGGTGTGCAGGATCCTCACACCCGTGACTCTAGGGACGACCACCGACAGTCCGGCGGCGGCGCCCCGGGTGGTCTGCTGGAAACACGTCTTCCCGGGGGGTCCGCGATGTGCTTCCGTGGGGGCGTGGGCGACGAGGTCAGCGACACCGTGTACACCCGGGAGCAGCGGCTGCGCTATCGGGAGAAGGTGCGGCTCTGCCTGGACGTGTTCGAGCGGATGCTCGGCACGTCGGACTTCGACGCCGAGAAGCCGCTCACCGGGCTCGAGGTCGAGCTCAACCTGGTCGATGCCGCCTACCAGCCCCATCTGGGCAACATGGCGGTGCTGGAGGAGATCGCCGACCCGGCCTTCCAGACCGAGCTCGGCGCGTACAACATCGAGTTGAACGTCCCACCCCGCTCCCTCGCCGGTGATGCCTACCCGCTGCTCGAGTCCGACCTGCGGGCCTCGCTGAACGAGGCCGAGGCGAAGGCCAACCGGCGGGGTGCGCACATCGTGCAGATCGGCATCCTGCCGACCCTGATGCTCGAGCACCTTCAGGGGAGCAACTGGATGAGCCCCTCCGCACGCTATGCGGCGCTGAACGACTCGATCCTCGCCGCCCGTGGTGAGGACATCCACCTCGACATCCATGGGGTGGAACGGCTGGACACGTTCTCGCCCAGCCTGGCCCCCGAGTCGGCCTGCACCAGCGTGCAGCTGCACCTGCAGGTGGACCCGCAGCAGTTCGCGCCGACCTGGAACGCGGCGCAGGTCATCGCCGGCCCGCAGCTCGCCCTCGGGGCCAACTCGCCGTACTTCCTGGGCCGCGAGCTGTGGCGGGAGACCCGGATCGAGTTGTTCACCCAGTCCACCGACACCCGCCCCCTGGAGCTGAAGAACCAGGGAGTGCGCCCGAGGGTCTGGTTCGGCGAGCGCTGGATCACCTCGATCTTCGATCTGTTCGAGGAGAACGTGCGCTACTTCCCGGCGCTGCTGCCCGAGGTCAGCGACGAGGATCCCGGCGCCGAGCTGGACGCCGGGCGCGCACCGAAGCTGCAGGAGCTGCGCCTGCACAACGGCACCATCTACCGGTGGAACCGCCCCGTCTACGACGTCGTCGACGGACATCCGCACGTGCGGGTGGAGAACCGGGTGCTGCCGGCCGGCCCGACCGTGATCGACATCCTGGCGAACGGGGCGTTCTACTACGGCCTGCTGCGCCTGCTCACCGAGGAGGAGCGCCCGGTCTGGTCTCACCTGACCTTCCCGACCGCCGAGGAGAACTTCACCGAGTGCGCCCGCCGCGGGATGGACGCCACCGTGTACTGGCCCGGCATCGGCGACGTGACCATCGACGAGCTGGTGCTGCGCCGCCTGCTGCCGATGGCCTACGAGGGCCTGAGCCGGTGGGGTGTCTCGCACGACGCCGCGGCGCGCTACCTCGGGGTGATCGAGCGCCGTTGCGTCACCCGGCGCAACGGCGCGAGCTGGCAGGTCGAGGCGGTGCAGCGGTTCGAGGCCCGCGGGGCGGACCGGGTGACGGCGCTGGGCCTGATGCTCGAGCGGTACTGCGAGGGCATGCACTCCAACGAGCCGGTGCACAGCTGGCCGGTGCCGTGACCGAGCCCGGTGACCCAGCCGAGTGTCCGAGGCGGCCCGTGATCGACCGTGTGGTCAGCTCTTGGTCTCGACCGTCAAGCCGCGAGCCTTGATCGCCGCGATGATGCCGGGCAGGGCCGCGGCGGTGTTGCGGCCGTGGATGTGCAGGAGGATGACTCCACCCGTGAACACCGGGGGGGTGTCGGCGTTGCCGTAGCGGACTGCCGCCGCCAGGGCAGCGGCACTCGCCCCGGTCCAGTCACGCGTTTCCACGCCCCAGAAACAGACCTTCAGGCCGTGCGCCCGGGCAGCCGCATTGACCCGCTTGGTGAACGCCCCGGCGCCGTACGGAGGACGGAACAGCCGGGGCTGTCCTGTGGCCTTCGCGCCCCGGGCGATCTCGGAGCGCATCGTGGCGTCACTGACGGCCGTCAGCTGACGGTGTGATGAGGTGTGGTTGCCGATGTCGTGGCCGTGGGCCGTGATGTACGTGACCAGCCGCGGATTGGCCCTGGCCCAGTCGCCCCTCACGAAGAACCGCCCTCGGATCTTGGCCCGGTCGAGCTGGGTGACGATGCGCGTGACCTGGGCGGCGGTGCCGCCGTCATCGAAGGTCAGGGCGACGGCCGAGGTGTTGCGGTGGCAGGTGAGGATGGTGCGACGCTCCTGGGCCGAGACATCGCTCGCCGGAGGCTCGACCAGCCGCACGGTCCGGGGCGCGGAGTGGACCACGGTGCCCTGCACCGTTGCCTCGACGCGGAGCGGGTAGCCGCCCACGGTCACCGGAGGCAGGACCCAACACACCGACGTGGTCGCGGAGTGCGCCGTCGAGGTCCATTGCGGGAAGGCGCACGCCGCCTGGCTGTTGGCGGGGGTCAGGATGCGAACCACCGGCGTGACGCCATGCAGGCCGGTGACGGTGGCGGTCACCTTGAGCACACCACCCGAGGTGAACGTGCTCGGCGCGGTCAATCCGGCGGCCGGGGCGGCCGCCTGGGCATCGGAGGCATGGCCGACGGTCGCGACGGTGATCGCAGCAGCCATCGCGATGGCGGTGAGACGCTTCATGCTCTGCTCCCGGCTCCGATGTCCCTTCTGTTGTCGGCGACGGTTTCGGGGTCTGTAGGTCGATGGCGGTGGCCCTCTGCCATTCGCCGTGGTCACGGGCCAGCCCCCGCGAGCGATGGTGGCCGAGATCGACTGGTCCGTTCCGGGCAGGCCCAGAACGGGCCTCGGCGGGGCCTTGAGTGCCCTAGCCTTGCCGGGTCGAACCGTTCGTAGGCGAAGGAGAATGCGGTGGCCGAGGTGCTGCGTCACAAGGTGGTGCTCGACGAGTCCGAGATGCCCACCCAGTGGTACAACATCATTCCGGACCTGCCCAGTCCACCGCCGCCGGCGCTGCATCCCGGCACCCTGCAGCCGGCCGGGCCGGAGGACTTCGCGCCGCTGTTCCCGATGGAACTGATCATGCAGGAGGTCACCACCGACCGGTTCGTGGACATCCCCGAGGAGGTTCAGGACGTCTACCGGCTGTGGAGGCCCTCGCCGCTGTACCGGGCCCACCGACTGGAGAAGGCGCTCGGCACCCCGGCCCGGATCTACTACAAGTACGAGGGCGTCTCGCCGGCCGGATCGCACAAGCCGAACACCGCCGTCCCGCAGGCGTACTACAACGCCAAGGCCGGGGTGAAGAAGCTCACCACCGAGACCGGCGCCGGCCAGTGGGGGACCGCGCTCGCGTTCGCGTGCGCCCTGTTCGGCCTGGAGTGCGAGGTGTGGCAGGTCGGCGCCAGCTACGACCAGAAGCCGTACCGCCGCTCGATGATGGAGGTGTTCGGGGCTACGGTGCACCGCTCGCCGTCGGAGCTCACCGCATCGG
>JBAPWU010000089.1:0-7359 GCA_049283855.1 Kineosporiaceae bacterium | reverse complement strand
GCCCGGCTCCGCCGGCCGGGTGCCGCGCTGGCGGCGCTGTTCGCGGCCGAGATGGTGCTCGGCCTGGTGATCCGCACCAGGGACCTGAGCCTGGGCCTGGCCGCGGCCTACTCGGTGCTGGCCGTCGCCGTGCTGTGGTGCGCGGGGCTGATCACGGCGCTGGCCTGGGCGACCCCGACCGGCCCCGGCGACGGCGGGCCGGGCGAGGTGGCCGGCACCAGCCACACCGTGGCGTCGGGCGCGATCTGACCGCTCCTACTGATCCCGGGCCTGATCCCCGGCGTACATCAGCGAGCCGGGCGTCGTCAGCCGTTCGCCGGTCTCGAGCCAGGTCTTCAGACCGGAGAGGATCATCGGCCAGCCGCCGTAGAGCTGGGCGTTGGCGCCGTCGCGCAGCTGGTCGTGGGTGACGACCAGCCGGCAGGAGTCGGCGACCGGTTCGATCTCCCAGGTGACCCGTGACGTCCCCTCGCTCGTGACGTCGTCCCCCCAGAGCGCAGTGAAGGACTGCACCAGCCGCCGGGGCGGGTCGACCTCCAGGTTCACCCCGTCGACCAGGGGCCCGTCCGCCCGCGGATTGGTGATCGAGTAGGCCGAGCCCGGGGACCACTCCGAATCGATCCGGTTGCCGAACTGGAACGCCGCGCGGGTCTCGGGGTCGGTGATCGCGGCCCAGAGGCGTTCCGGGGTGGTACGGATGTAGATCTCGAAGACCTTCTCCATGGTGAGCTCCAGTTCGTGTTTGAGGTCGACGAGCCCGGAGACCCAGGGCTCGGTGTACTTGGTGACCCAGCGGTCGTGGACGAGGCGGATCGGGATCGGATTGAGGAAGTGCAGCTTCTCCCGCCCGCGCCGCCGGGAGACCACGAGGCCGGCTTCTTCGAGCAGCCCGAGGTGCTTGGCGACGCCGATCCGGGTCATCGGGAACCGGGCGACCAGGGACGACAGGGTCTGGCCGCCCTGCCGCAGCAGGTCGTCGAGCAGGGCGCGGCGGGTGGGGTCCGCGAGCGCCTTGAACACCAGGTCCATGCCCACACCATAGGAAACCATTTGGTTACCTGTCAATCGGGTCGATGGCTGGGTCGGCGCCGGCGGGAGCGGTTCGGGCCATCGCGCGACGGCGCGACGGCGGGCAGACTGGGCGGATGCCCGAACTGCCCGAGGTCGAGGCGCTCGTGGAGTTCCTGCGCGAGCGCGCGGTCGGCCGCGTGGTGGCCGGCGTCGAGGTCGGCACGATCAACGTGCTGCGCACCTACGACCCGCCGCCGTCCGCCCTGGCCGGCCTGGCCATCGACGCGGTGGCGCGGCACGGCAAGTTCCTCGACCTCGACATCGGCGGCCTGCACCTGGTCTTCCACCTGGCCCGGGCCGGCTGGCTGCGCTGGTCCGACGCCATCCCCGACACGGTGATCCGCCCGGGCAAGGGCCCGATCGCCCTGCGGGTGCGCCTCGACGACCCCGACCGGGCGGACGGCGAGCGTCAGCCGGGGTTCGACCTGACCGAGGCCGGCACCAAGAAGAGCCTGGCGGTCTACGTGGTGCGCTCCCCGCAGGAGGTTCCGCGGATCGCCTCGCTCGGCCCCGACCCGCTCGCCGACGGCTTCGACCGGGAGGCGCTGGCCGCCGTCCTGGCCGGGAAGCGGCAGCAGATCAAGGGGCTGCTGCGCGACCAGGCCGTGCTGGCCGGGGTGGGCAACGCCTACAGCGACGAGGTGCTGCACGCGGCGAGACTCTCGCCGTTCGCGATCGCCGCCACCCTGGACGACGCCGAGGTCGGCCGGCTCCAGGTCGCGCTGCACGAGGTGCTCACCGGCGCGATCGCCGCCGCCCGCGGCAAGCCGGCCAAGGAGCTCAAGGACGCCAAGCGGGCCGGTATGCGGGTGCACGCGCGCACCGGCCAGCCCTGCCCGGTCTGCGGCGACGTCGTCCGCGAGGTGTCGTTCGCCGATTCGTCGCTGCAGTACTGCGCCACCTGCCAGACCGGCGGCAAGGTGCTCGCCGACCGCCGCCTGTCCCGCCTGCTCAAGTAGCCGAGGAACCTGCCCACGGGTCGAGCATCGGCGGGGTCCCGGCAGGTCGCGGCTGCTGCGTGCCTGACGGGCGGAGGGACGCGGGTAGGTTCCGGATATGGGCGCGGTGGTGGTGGCTCGGGGCCAGGCCCCCGCCCGTCCGCTCCGGCAGGCCGTCGAGACCGAGGTGCTCGCGCTGCCCGTCGCCACGCCGTCGGCGCCGCGGGGAACCCTGGCCGAGGCGCTGTCCCTGACCGACACCGATGCCTTCGTGGTGCTGCACGACGGGGCTTTGGCCTGCGAGTACTACCGCACGCCCGAGGTCGCCTCGACCCCGCACCCGCTGCTCTCGGTGACCAAGTCGGTGGTGGGGTGCCTGGCCGGGGTGCTGATCGCCGACGGCCGGCTCGACCCGGACGCGCCGGCGTCCGGGTACCTTCCCGAGCTCGCCCGCGGGGGGTACGCGGCGGCGACCGTGCGCGACCTGCTCGACATGCGCACCGGGGGCGACTACCTGGAGACCTACGACGATCCCGGCAACGAACTGGAGCAGCTCGGGCAGATCTGCGGGTGGTGGCCCAGAACCGACCCCACCCTGCCCGGCTCGGTGCGCGCCTGGCTGGTGACCATGGCCCGTCCGGCGGCGCGCGGGGGGCCGTTCACCTACCGGTCGGCCGACACCGAGGTGCTGGGCTGGGTGGTGGAGACCGTGGCGGGGGCGCCGCTGGCCACGCTGATCGGGGAGGCGATCCTGGCTCCGATCGGCGCCGAGGCCGACGGCCGGCTGGAGGTCGACCCGGCCGGGCACGCCCTGGCCTCCGGCGGGCTCGCGCTGGTGCCCCGCGACCTGGCCCGGTTCGGCCAGATGCTGCTGGACGGCGGCTCGGTGGGCCACACCCAGGTGGTTCCGACCCGATTCGTCAAGGACACCTACACCGGCCAGGACGACTCGGTCGCGGCCTTCCACGCCCGGATCGGCGCCACCCTGGGCCCGGACGCCCCGTTTCCGCCGAAGGGGTTGTACCGCAACCAGTTCTGGGTCCTGGAGCAGGGAAGACGGCGACTGCTGTGCCTCGGGGTGCACGGCCAGATGGTGCTGGTGGACGGCGACAACCGGGTGGTGGCGGTCAAGGTGTCGAGCTGGGCGCAGCCGCAGGACCCGGCCCGGTTCGAGGCCGGGTTGACCTGCCTGGTCGCCGCGGCCGAGGCGCTCGGCGGGCATCACGACGATGGCCTGTCCCTGCATCGGTGACCGGTCCGGGCGCTCGGCCTGTGGCGGACGCATCGGTCAGGACCCTGTCGAGAGTGCCTCGATTCGGGCAGGATGACCGGGCCCACCCGCCCGAGCTGACCTCACCACCCCGGAGGGACGACCGCATGCCCACGAAGGGTGTCACGAAGAGCTCGGCCAAGGACGCCAAGCGCGCAGCGCGGCACGAACGGAAGGCCAGGCAGAAGCTCGAGCCGGAGCAGAAGCAGAAGCGGAAGCCCGGCAAGAAGCAGAGGCTCGAGTCGACGTCGAAGTCCACGTCGAAGCCGAAGTCGAAGGCGAAGCCGAAGTCGAAGTCGAAGTCGAAGCCCACGTTGAAGCCCACGTCGACGTCGACGTCGAAGGGGTTCGCGGCAGGCTCGGAGCCGAGGACGACGAAAGCCGTTGCCGGTCAGCGGGTATCGAAGGTCTCCGGCGCGGCCCGGCGACG
The DNA here is from genome assembly GCA_049283855.1 of Kineosporiaceae bacterium. Classification (GTDB taxonomy): domain Bacteria; phylum Actinomycetota; class Actinomycetes; order Actinomycetales; family Kineosporiaceae; genus JADJPO01. The sequence goes on along the minus strand of JBAPWU010000089.1, from coordinate 3,650 downwards.
GCTGCGCAACATGTCCGAGGTGCGGACCTACTTCCGCACCAACGAGACCCCGATCATCTTCATCGGCCCGACCGCGTTCAACCTGCTCGGCGTGGACCGCTGGGTGCGCAACTTCTCGTTCGTCACCTTCTACGACTCCTGGGACGGCTACCACCCCCGGGTCTACACCCCGCCGGAGATCGACCACGCGGAGTTCACCTGTGGCGAGGACATCAACAACTACCTGCTGACCCACCCCGCGGTGCGTGAGCACATCGCCGGCCACGTGCACCACAGCGGTGACCGCCCGAAGATCGCCATGGTGTTCTTCGACGAGGAGACCGAGCGGATCTGCGCCGAGGCGGGCTACGAGCTGATCCTTCCCTCCTACGCCCTGCGTCATCGTCTCGACTCGAAGATCACCACCACCCGGCTGGGGGCCGAGGCGGGCGCGCCCAGCGTGCCCAACATCCTGACCACGGTGGACTCCTGGGCCGACCTCGTCGCCCAGGCCGAGAAGGCCCACCTGGGAAGGGATCTGGTGCTCCAGACCGCCTACGGTGACTCCGGCAAGACCACGTTCTTCGTCGCCGACCGAGCGGACTGGAACGCCTGCGCCACCGAGGTGGTCGGCGAGCAGGTCAAGGTGATGAAGCGGATCAACAACCGGGCGATCGCGGTCGAGGCGGTGAACACCCGGCACGGCACCATCGTCGGACCGTTCATGACCGACCTCACCGGGTACTCCGAGCTGACCCCCTACCGTGGCGGCTGGTGCGGCAACGACCTGTACCCCGAGGCCATGACCCCCGAGCAGCGGGCCCGCGCCGTCCGGCATGTCCGGCGCCTGGGTGACCGGCTGCGCGCGGAGGGGTACCGCGGGTTCTTCGAGGTCGACGTCCTGGTCGACCTGGACACCGACGAGGTCTACCTCGGCGAACTGAACCCGCGGATCTCCGGCACCAGCTCGATGACCAACGTCACCGCGGGCGCCTACGCCGACGTGCCGCTGTTCCTGTTCCACCTGCTGGAGTACGTCGACGTCGACTACGACATCGACGTGGACGAGATCAACGAGCGCTGGCTCGAGCTCGCCGCGGTGGACGTCTGGAGTCAGTTGATCATGAAGACCTCCGGCAAGGAGATCCGCAGGGTCGACCGGGCGCCGGCCACCGGGATCTACCGGCTGCGGGCCGACGGCACCCTGCAGTACCAGCGCAACACCCTGGACTGGCACTACCTCAGCGAGGCCGACGAGGCGTTCTTCCTGCGCGTGTACGGCGAGGGGTCCTACCTGTTCAAGGGCGCCGACCTGGGGATCCTGATCTCCAAGGCCCGGATGCAGACCGAGCACAACGAGCTGACCGACAAGTGCCGCCAGTTCATCGACGGCATCCACGCCGCCTACGAGACCTCACCGGTGACGCAGGAGCCGAAGCCGATCAGCCACCTCGCCTACCTCAAGTAGCCTCCCGCTCCGCCGGGCTGACGAGGGCGCCACCGCCGCTCCGCCGGGCCATCGACGGGCCGGCGCCGGCGTAGCCCCGCCGATGGAGATCACGATGGAGATCACGATGCGGGGAATCACCCGAAAGTCGGTCGGAACAGACACAACTCACGCACCGTGATCTACATCGTGATCACTGCGAGCAGGCCGACCACACACCCTGACCATGGAGATCACGATGCGTGGAAGTGGTTGTGATAGCAGCCGTTCTCCTGCAACGTGATCTCCATCGTCGCACCGCCGGGTAGGTGCTCGGCGTCAGTGAGCCACGCCGGGGTCAGGACGAGGCGAGGGTGCGGGCGATGGCCCGGAACGCTGCGATGGTGGCCCGCAGCTTGACCGGGTCCTGCGGGTCGGGCCACGAGGACAGCTTGACCCCGACCGTGCCGGTGGCCGGTTCGACGTAGACCATCTGGCCGTGGATGCCCAGGCAGAGCAGGATCGGGCCGGCGTCGCCGGGGACGAACCAGAACTGGTTGCGGTACCAGCCGCCGGGCAGGTACGGCTCGTTGTCGCTGCGGGCGAAGGCTTCCCGGACGTCGGGCGGCGGCGCCATCGCCGTCTCCACCCAGGACGACGGGACGACCTGGCGCGAGCCCACGGCGCCGCCGTCGAGCAGCATCAGGCCGAACCGGCCGAGGTCGCGCAGGGTCGCCGAGAGACCGCCGTCGTGGATCGCGGAGCCGAGCGGATCGACCGTGATCTCCGCGTCGTGGTAGGCGCCGATCGGCTGCCAGATCCGGGAGCTGATCAGGTCGGCCATCCGATCGCCGCCCGCGCGCTCGCAGATCCAGCCCAGGACGTCGGTGTCGATCGAGCGGTACACGAAGGTGCCGTCGTGCTCGCCCTCGGCGCCCACGGTGAGGATGTACGGGTACATGCCCAGCGGATCGCCGTGGTTGCGCGGCGCCCAGCCCATCGACCGCTCCATCACCCGGACCTCCGAGGTGGGATCGAGATAGGCCTCGCTGAACCTGATGCCGGAGCGCATGTCCAGCAGGGTGCGCACCCGGGCTCCCGCGTAGCCACAGCCGGCCAGCTCCGGCACGTACTGCTCGACCGGTGCCAGCGGGTCGAGCAGGCCCTCGGCGCTCAGCCCGGCCGCCACGCAGGACACCACCGACTTGGTCACCGACATCACCAGGTGCCGGCGGCGCGGGGTGAGCGGGCCGAGGTAGCGCTCGTCGACGATCTCTCCCTGGTGGATCACCAGGAACCCGTCGGTGTCGGTAGCGGTGACCACCTCGTCGACCGTCGTCGCGCCCCCCAGCCCGGCGGCTCCCGGGGCGCCGATGGCGCCGAGGATCTGTGGCCGCTCGGCGAGCGGCCGGGGGGCGTCGGTGCCGTCCACGACGTGGCTGGGCATCAGCTCCCGCATGTGCTGGAAGGCCCAGTGGTGGTTGGGCGCCTCCTGCCAGTTGGCCAGCGTGATCAGCGGTCGCCCGGGCGGCAGCACCCCGCTCCACTGGTCCACATATGCCCACGCCGTCCCGGGCTGCGGCTGGTAGTACGGATGCTCCACGGGCAGCTCGGGCACGGGCTCTGACACCGTCCAATCGTAGTCCCCGGGCCTGGCGGTCGGGCCCGCTCGTCGGGGGTCAGCCGGCGGCGTGGGCCGACCGCTCCACCTCGATGATCGATGCCTGGTGCAGGTGTGCCTCGTGGACCTCCCGGCCGCCGCGGGTGCCGAACAGCCGCTTGGTCCAGACCAGGTAGGCGACGGCGCAGAGGTTGACGATCAGCGCGCCGGCGCGGGTCACCGTCACCTTCTCGATCAGCTCGTAGATCTCCAGCGGCAGGAACAGCGAGGTGGCGACCACGGCCACGTACTCTCCCCACCGCTTCAGCAGCCAGAGGCCGACGGCCTCGGTGAGCTGCAGCGTCCCGTACAGCAGGATGCCGAGGCCGATCCAGGTGAGGGTGCCCGAGCGGACGGCGAAGGACTGCCGGATCAGGTGTACCGGGCCGGAGTCGGTGAGGTCGTAGCCGACCCGGTCGGCGAGCGGCTTGAGCAGCGGCAGGTAGGACTCGAAGACCCGCTGCAGCGACCCCTGGGAGCTGCGGAACCGGTACACCCCGTACGCGGCGGCCACCAGGGCCAGGCCGCGGACGCCGCGCTCGGCGGCCAGCAGCCGCAGCACCACGGCGTCGCGCAGGGCCGGCC
>JBAPWU010000088.1:0-13924 GCA_049283855.1 Kineosporiaceae bacterium | reverse complement strand
GTGGGATCCCGGTTCGCGCTCGAACCCGGGCGCGGACGCACCGCCGTGCCGGTGCGCCCGGCGCTGATCGGGGCCGTGGCCGGCGTCCTGGGCCTGCTCGCGGCCTTCACCTTCGCCAGCGGTGTCGCCGACCTGGCCGGCCATCCGGAGAAGTTCGGGCAGACCTACCAGCTGAGCGCCTTCGTCGGTGACGGCAGCCAGGAGATCGGGCCCACCGGCCGGCTGCTGACGGCCTTGGAGCGGCACGCCGACGTCCAGGGCGTCGAGGACGCGCGCACTGCGGTGGCGACCGGGCCGGACGGCGACAGCTCGGTCAGTCTGTACAGCTACAGAGCCGGGCCCAAGCCGATCGACACGGTGGTCACGTCCGGTCGGATGCCCCGCTCCGCCGACGAGGTACTGCTCGCCCCACGCACGATGCACACCCTTCGCGCCCGGGTGTCCGAGCAGGTGAGACTGACCGGAAGCAGGGGCGCCGTGACGTTGACCGTGACCGGCACAGGGCTGATCCCCGCCGGCCCGCACAACACCTACGCGGACGGCGGCTGGCTCACCGAGGCCGGCTACGACGCACTGTTCACCGGCTGGAAGTTCCGTACCGTGTACGTGGCCCTGCGCCCGTCGGCGCAGGGGCCCGGCGCAGGCGAGCGGCTCACCGCGGCGCTCACCGCGGCCGACCCGGCGCTGGCCCCGTTCACCCTCGAGCCGGTGGAGCCGCTGCACGAGGTCACCGCGCTGGAGGAGGTCCGGATGCTGCCCGTCCTGCTCGGCATCTTCCTCGGCCTGCTCGCGGTCGGCGCCGTGGGACACGCGCTGGTCACCGCCGCAGGCCGCCGACGGCGCGACATCGCGGTCCTCCGCGCGGTCGGTCTGACCGGCCGACAATGCCGCTGGATCGTCACCACCCAGGCCGGCGTGCTCGCCGCGGTCGGGCTGGTGCTCGGCGTACCCCTCGGGGTCGCCGTGGGTCGGCTCGTGTGGCAGGCGGTGGCCGGCTACACGCCGTTCCAGTACGACCCGCCGGTCGCCGCGGTCGCCCTGGTCCTCGTCGGCCCGGCCACGCTGCTCGTCGTCACCGTGCTCGCGGCGTGGCCGGGCCACCGCGCCGCCCGGCTGGGCATCGCGCAGGTGCTGCGCACCGAGTAGAGGCGCCAGGCGCGAGGCGGACCCGTGCCCGGCGCCGATGGCCCTGATCACCACCGAGAACGAATCGCGGACTGCTCGCGCATGCTCCACGTCCGGGCTCAGCGGCGCCCACTGCGCCGATGAGGACGATCGCTCCTGGTGACCGGGTCGCCCCAGGCGCACCCTGGTGACTGGAGGGCTGTGATGAGCGGGCGGTGCAGTTCCCTGTCACCAGGACATGGCAGGGCCGTGATCGCGCGGCTGTCCCCGCAGGACCTGATCACCCTGTGGCCCGACGAGGTCGGCTGTCTGCAGGACATGGGCGTCGTCGCCACCGTGGGCGGGCGCGGCCCGGCGGCGGACGGCGCACTGCTGATCGATGCGGTGCGAGCCCGGCTGGGCAGCCGGCTGTACCTGGCGCCACGGCTGCGTCAGGTCGTCCACGTGCCGCCGCCGGGGTTGGGCCGACCGCTGTGGGTCGACGCGCCGGCGTTCGACCTCGCCGAGCATGTGCGGGTTCACCCCCTGGAGCCTCCCGGGAACGAGGCCGAGTTGCTCGCCACCGTCGAGGGTCTGAGGCGGCAGCGGCTGGATCGGTCGCGTCCGTTGTGGCAGATGTGGCTGTTGCCGGGGCTGAGCGGTGGCCGGATCGGTGTGTACGTGCGGGTGCATCACGCCATGGCGGACGGCTCCGCGGCGGTGGCGCTGCTCGCCGCCCTGCTCGACGCCGTCCCCGACCCTGCGGTCGGACTCGCCGCACCCGGCGCCTCGTGGGTCCCCGCCCCGCCGCCGACAGGTGGTGAGCTGTTCGTGGACAATCTGCGCCGCGCCGGTGCCGGGCTGGGCGATGCGGTCGCGGTCTGCGGGCGACCGAGCCTCCTGCTCCGCCGCGCACGGGGGGCGGGATCGGCGTCCAGGCATGCGTGGGGGGAGGGCCTCGCGCCCCGGAGCAGCCTGAACCGGCCGATCGGCCCCGATCGGCGGCTCGCGATCGTGCGCAGCGACTTCGATCACGTCAGGGACGCCGCGCGCCGCCATGGCGCGACTGTGAACGACATCCTGCTCGCCGCCGTCGCCGGTGGTCTGCGGGAGTTGCTGCGCGGGCGCGGGGAGGAGGTCGCCGGGCTCACCCTGCGCGCCTGGGTACCCGTCGCGCTGCCCCACCGGCGGGAGGAACGGCGCCAGGGCAACGCGCTGGGACAGATGATCGTCCCGCTGCCGCTGGACGTGACCGATCCGGTCCGTCGGTTGGGGCTGATCGCCGGGGAGACCGCCGAGCTCCGGCGCACAGCCGGACGGCGCCGGGCGCCGGTGCTGCGCAGCCGTGCCCTGCAGCGCGCGGCGATGACCGTGGCGGCCCATCAGCGCGCGGCGAATGTCTACGTCGCCAACGTGCACGGCCCGGTGGCGCCCCTGTACCTGGCCGGGGCGCCCGTGCTGGAAGTGGTCCCGGTAGTGCCACTGCTGGGGAACTTCACGCTCGGTGTGGGGGCCCTGTCCTACGTCGGCCAGTTCGCCGTCATGGCCGTCGGCGACCGCTCCGGCTGCCCCGATCTCCCCGTCTTCACCGACGCCGTCGACGCCGACCTGCAGGCCCTGACGTCGGTGACGCCGGCCCGGAGCCACCTCGTCGATCAGTGACGGGCCACCGGGATGGCGTGCAGGCCCGCGGCGTCGGAGAGCACGATCACGTCGTCCGCGGTGGTGTCGCCCAGGGCGGCCATCACCTCGTCCGCCGTCCACGGCGTCGTGTCGCCGTCCTGGTCGGTGCGCGGCCAGGCCTGGACCCGCCCACCGGTCCGGTGGGCGACCGCCTCCGCGACGTGCGGATCCCGGGGGCCGACCAGGAGCACGAAGTGGGGGCCGTGAACCGGTGTTGCCACGGCCAGTGCCCGCTCGGCGCGGTAGACCATCCAGTGGTAGCCCGAGATGGCGCCGGCGCTCACCAGCACCCCGATCGGGAAGCGCACCCGCCGCAGCGTCTGCGTGCCGAGGACTCCCTCGAGGATGTCCTCGACCAGGAAGTAGACACCGACCAGCAGGGCGACCACGGCCGCGATGCCGGCGACCCCGAACAGGAGGAACAGATAGATCCGGCGGGTCGCGGAGGCGTGCTCCTGCGCCGGGTCACGACCGACCGCGGCCTGGATCCGGTGCCAGAACACCCACCACACGGGTCCGCCGACGACCAGCAGCGTGGCCGCGGCGATCAGGGTGTTCACGGCGGCGCTGCCCACGAGCACCGAGGACCCGGTGAGAGCCTCGACCAGGGCCACCAGGACCATGGTCAGCCCCACGGCCGCGGCGACCAGGCCGATGCCGGCCATCAGGTACTCGTAGACCCGCACCACCTCGGTCCGGGCGGTGCTGGCGGCCTCGCGCAGGACGGCGTGGTGGTACCACCACAGGATGAGACCGACGACGGTGGCGGCGGCACCCGCTGGGGTGCCCTGGAAGTGGCGGGAGGCCTCGGCGGCGTCCGGCTGCCCGATCAGCCACACGAGCACGTCGTACAGCACCGTGCTCGCCGAGACGACGGCCGTGATCAGGCCACCGGCGACCCCGGGCAGCAACACGTACGCGAGCCAGAGCGGGTTCCGCTCCGACCGCGCGGCCATCCGCATCCAGTACAGGGACCACACCGGTGCCCCGACGGCGAGCAGGACGGCACCGCGCACGAGCGGCCGGTCACCCTCGACGAGCACCCTGGACCCACCGAGGTTCAGCACCGCCTCGAACGCACCGGTCAGCAGCACTCCAAGGCCGGCGGCCGCCGTCCCCAGCCCGATCAGCGAGCCGAGGAGGTGGTGCGGCTGAGCGTGCTCGATCGGGGTGAGCCGGGATCCGAGCCACCAGTGGGCGCCCCACACGGCGCCGAAGACGATCAGGCGGGCCAGCGCCCCGCCGTCGTAGGGCTCCAGGCCGGTGGCCCAGGCAAGGACGCCGTACAGGGCGAACATCGCCAGGCACAGCCCGGTGAGGGTCGCCGCGGTCGCATAGGCGCTCCAGGCGAGGGACCGGGCCTCGGCGGGGTCGGCGGCGAACCCGCGCCGCGACCAGAGGGCCACCCCCGCGAACAGGGGCACGCCGACCACGGTGAAGGCGACGCTGAGTGCCAGCTCGGCCTGGTCCGTGGCGACGAGGGTGTCACGCTCGAGCATCCGGCCGAGCAGCCCCGACAGGCCCAAGGCGGAAACCAGGAGGAGCCCGAACAGCAGGACGTACTGGAAGAACTGCCGGACGACGTGGCCGTCGGTGACGCCACCACCCGACCGGGCCATGACCTTACGGACCCCGAGCACGATCAGCACGATCAGGACTGCCAGGGGCAGAAAGCCGATGATCATCACTTGGTGTCGCCTCCGCAGTCATAGAGGGGCCAGGGCTGGCCGACCAGCAGCCAGCGCTCCCCGGAGCGGGCCAGCCGGAACGTGTGGTTCTCGGTCGGGAGGGTGTCGAAGGGGCCGTCGGAGGTGAGGGCCAGGTCGACGTCGACCCGGGCGCGCTCCCCCTCGATCGTGGTGCCCACCAGGTCGGCGCGGGCCGTGTGGACGAAGCCCACGGTGTCCAGGTCATGGACGTCGCACGTGCTCTCCGGCGAGAGGTAGCCGGCGGCCTTCTCCATGTCGCCGTCGAGCACGGCGGCGAGGTAGGCCTGCACGGTGCCTTCGGGAGTGGTGCTGCTCCACGTCGGAGTGGGCCTCGTCGAGGCGAACAACGCCGCCGCGACGGCCACGGCGACGATGCCTCCGACCGCGGTGCCGAGAACTCGATCCTGCCGAGTGCTCACACCTCCATTCTTCGCCGATCGGTGATCACGGGAGTACGGCCTACGTCCTCCGGCTGCCGGTCAACGCGCAGGGCTCCGCGGGTGGGAGGCCCTTGACTCCGGCCCGATCGGCGCACTTCCGGACCCAAGAGTGAGCGGCCGCTCACCTTCGGTTGATCACTGTTCCCAGCGGCTGGTGAACGCGCTAACGTGAGCCCACCTTCTGCTCTGAATGGGTACGAAACGGACATTGCCCGATCAGTGCACGGTACCGAGGCTTCCCCCTCTGACTCGGCTCCCGGAGGAGCAGTGCATCGCGACGACCTGTACCCACTGAAGATGTTCCATGCCCTGCATCAATGGGCGGTGAGCCTTCGAGATCTCGGCGATCTGCCGAGCGCCCGCTCGGCTGCCGAGGCGCTCTGCCGGGAAGCCCGCACGGCCGACGAGTGCAGCCAGGCCTACCGCCTTCTGGCCGACCTCTGCCAGAGCGGCGGGGACCTCGTGGCCGCCCGCCCGCTGCGTGAGCACCTGGTCGAACTCGCGCGACGAGCCGTCTCCGCGGATCCCTCCACGCAGCGCCGGCTCGAGCTGCTCGCCGTGCTGGACGAGCTCGGCGATCTGGCCCGCCAGCAGGGTGATCACTGGACCGTGCTGGAGTGTCACGGCAATCACGGGCGGATGGCCGTGCTGCGGGAGCTGACCGAGAGCCACGGGCTTCAGGTGAACCTGCTCACCGAGCAGTGCTACAGCCTGCGCCGGGCGGGGGCGGCAGCCCGCGACCTGGGCTCCTTCGAGGAGGCTCGCGGTCTGCTCGACGAGCGCCTGACCGTGGCCCGGCTGACGTTCGCCGGCAATCCCGGTGACCGCCAACTCGTCGCCCTGGTCGCCACGGCCCTGGCCGACCTCGGGTCGCTGCTGGCCAGGCTCGGCGATCCCCGCGCGGCCGCCCTGCTCAGCGAGGAGCTGTGTCTGCGCGACTGGCTCCAGGCCACTCAGCCCCTCGACGTCAATGCCCGCCAGGAGCTGGCGAACTGCCATCTGGCCATGTCGACGGTGGGAGTCGACACGGCCCAGCACATGAGGATCGCCACCACGCTGCTGACCCAGATGGAGCAGGAAGGGTCCCTGGACATCACCGGACGAATGCTGCTGACCAGCCTCCGCACCGGCTGAGGGCAGGCGCTGGGTGAAGCGCACGGTGACGGATCGGCAGATGCGTCACACAGAGTGACCGGGACTTGCATCGGCGGCCATGACATGTCAGAGTCGGGATCGCACCGGCGCCGATGGCGCCGGTGCACCAGTTTGCGGGGACGACGGTGACGAAAACAGCGAAGAGACAAGGGAATCTGCATCAACGGATGCATATGCAGGCGCACGGTCACCTGGCCGTGCCGCGGGATCCGTGAGGTTTGTACCGGGTGATCCGCCCAGATATATGGTATTTCGAGAATGCCGAGGCGATCTCACGTACAGTCACGCTGCCCCTCACGCGACGGCAAATTGTCATCGTTCGGTTCGGTGGGTAGCGGATCGCCTCACGGCGTAGCACCATGGGGCCGCCACGAGGGAGTGAGATGGACGAGTCGATGCCGGTCAGCACGACGGTGCGCCGTCTCCTGGTGGGGTCGCGGTTGCGCCGGTTGCGTGAGGCCCAGGGCGTCTCCCGCGAGGACGCCGGGTATGTGATCCGTGCCTCGGAGTCCAAGATGAGCCGGCTGGAGCTGGGGCGGGTCTCGTTCAAGGAGCGGGACATCGCCGACCTGCTCGTTCACTACGGGGTGACCGACCCGGTCGAGCGTGACGCCTTCCTCGCCATGGCCCGCGCGGCCAACGAGCCGGGCTGGTGGCGCGAGTACGAGGACGTCACCCCCGGGTGGTTCGCCAACTACATCGGTCTGGAGGAGGCGGCGGCGGGGATCCGCAGCTACGAGGTGCAGTTCATCCCGGGCCTGCTGCAGACCCCGGCCTACGCCCGGGCTGTGATCGCTTCCGCGGTCCCGCCGCCGACGGAGCGGGACGTGGCGCGCGCCGTCGAGCTGCGGGCGACCCGCCAGCGGGTGCTGACGCGGCCGAAGCCGCCCCATCTGTGGGTCGTGCTGGACGAGGCGGCGTTGCGCCGCCCGGTCGGGGACGCCGACGTGACCCGCGGGCAGCTGCGTCACCTGATCGACCTGACCCGGAGCCCCCGACTGGCGCTGCAGGTGCTTCCGCTGCGCTACGGGGCACACGCCGCAGCCGGCGGGGCCTTCAGCATCCTGCGGTTCGCCGATCCCGACCTGGCGGACGTGGTCTATCTCGAGCAGCTCGTCAGTGCCCTCTACCTGGACAAGACCGAGCACGTCGACCGCTACACCGAGGTGCTGAACCGGCTCAGTGTGGAGAGCCTCACCCCCCAGGACACGGTCGCCTTCCTCGAGCACCTGCTGCACGAGGCGTGACGGTGCCGGGTCGTCCATGGGTAGGGTGACGGCAGTATGACCGGAACAAAACACACAACGTGACCCAATCCGACCGGGGCCTCGTCCTCGGGCGGCCCTGCGAGGGAGACGATCGTGCCGAACACTCGGGGCATCGACGGCGCGCCGGCGGACCAGACGCCACAGATCGACACGTCCGTTCCGCAGTCCGCGCGGGTGTACGACTTCCTGCTGGGCGGGAAGGACAACTTCCCACCCGACCGGGCCGTCGGCGCCGCACTCATCGCGCAGATCCCGACCCTGCCGGAGATGGTGAAGGCTCAGCGCGCGTTCCTGGCCCGCGCCGTCCGCTTCCTGGTGGCGGACGCCGGGATCCGGCAGTTCCTGGACGTCGGCACCGGGATCCCGACGGCGAACAACGTGCACGAGGTCGCGCAGGCGATCGCACCCGAGTCCCGGGTGCTGTACGTCGACATCGACCCGATCGTGCTCGCTCATGCGCGGGCGCTGATGAAGGGGACCGCCGAGGGCCGGACGGCCTTCATCATCGGTGACCTCACCGAGCCCCAGGGCATCCTCGACGATCCGGTGCTGGTCGACACGCTGGACCACGACCAGCCGGTGGCGCTGATGCTCGTCGGGATCCTCCATCACCTCAGGGACGGCGACGACCCCTACGGTGTGGTGGCCAGGCTGGTGGACTGGCTGCCGAGCGGCAGCTATCTCGTGATCGCTGCTCCCGGAAGCGATTTCGATGCCGAGGCGATGGCCCAGACGGCGGCCACGGCGGAGCTCTCGGGCATCCCGTACGTGCCCCGCAGCCACGCCGAGATGCTGAGGTTCTTCGCCGGCCTGGAGCTGGTCGAGCCGGGGCTGGCGCCCATCCTGGGCTGGCGGCCGAAGGCCGACACCAGCACTGACGTCCGCAGTGTCTACGGCTGGGCCGGGGTCGGACGCAAGAACTGATCGGTGATCGGTTGGGTTGCGCGCGGGCCGGGGGGTTAGCCGGCCGGCCCGCGCGCGGTCCTGGGTGCGTCGCCCCGCCGCCGTGGGCAGGCGACCTCGGTGCGCTAGGCGAGCAGGTGGTCGAAGTCACCGTCCTTGGCGCCCTCGATGAGCGCGTGGATCTCGGCGCGCGTATAGATCAGGGCCGGACCGTGCGGGTCACGGGAGTTGCGCACCGCCACCCGGCCGCCGGTCTCGACGTCGGCGAACTCCACGCAGTTGCCCTGTGGGCCGCTGCGGACGCTCTTGTGCCAGACCACGTCGCCGAGGCCGGTCGCGGGCATCCCGTTGTAGATCCCAGAGTCGTGCGTCATGGCGCTCCATCCACGGTCCGAACCGCCGCGCGATCCGCGCGCCGGGTACGGCACTCGCTCCTGCACATGCATCTGCCATCGCGTTTGCACAGGACGCTGATGCTAGGAGGGTGGCGATCCGGGTGCAAGGCGGCAAGTGTGGCAAATCTGACTCTCCGCGGAGTGGCGGTGGCGGCTCAATGGTCGAGCGGGCGCTCCCCGAGCGTGTAGCGGACCTGCTGAGTGAGGGTGAACCCGCCGTCGGGGTCCTCGGCTGCCTGGAGACGCCGGGCGGCGCCGGCGAGCACGTCGGCCCGGTCCTGCTCGGGCACGGCCTCCCAGTGGGTCCGCTGCCCGTGGGAGAACGACCAGGCGCGCCACTGCTCGGCGTCGGCGAATCGGACGACGAGGTCGGCGCGTGCGGTGCGCACGCGGGTGAATCCCGCCGAGGCGAGCAGGTCCTCCACCCCGGCGTCGCTGGCGAACGGGCCACGGGTGCCGCTGGTCCGCGCGTCGAGCAGCCGAGGCGGCAGGAACGGGGTGAAGACGTCGTCTAGCTGCTCCCAGGCGGCGTCCCGTGCTCCGAAGGTCGAGACCGCCAGCCGGCCGCCGGGCCGCAGCAGGGCCAGCCAGGTGTGCAGTGCCGTGCTCGGGTCGGGCAGGAAGAACAGCACCAGGGAGGCCACCGCGACGTCGAAACGCGCCTGCGGCAGGTCGGGCCGGCTCGCGTCCGCCACCAGCAGGTCGACCGTGGTCAGGCCCCGGGTCTCGGCGTCCGCCCGGGTCGTCTCGATCATCCGGGCGGACAGGTCCAGGCCGGTCACGTGCCCCGTCGGCCCGACGGCCCGAGCCAGCGGCCACAGGGCCGCTCCCCGGCCCGTGCCGAGGTCGAGGGCCCGCTCTCCGGGCACGGGGGCCACCTCGGCGACGAGGCGCTCGGCGATCGGGGCGAACCAGGGCACGCCCACCGCATCGTAGGTGTCGGCCACGCGGTCGAAGACGGCAGCCACCTGTGCGCTGCGCTGAGCAGCCTCCATCGGATCCATCCGGTCATTGTGACCCCGGCCGGGCGGATCCCCGGTCTCGGTCAGCCGCTGCCCCGGCCGTGGTCGTGGTCGTGGACATGTCCCCTCCCGCGGCCGATCATCCAGTGGTTGACCGGCACGGTCAGCGCGAAGGCGACCAGGAGGGAGAGCGCCAGGCTCAGCCAGAACAGCGGGTCAGCCAGGCCCGCGTCCATGGCTCCGGGCACGGTGAGCACCACGGCGTTGTCGACGACCTCCATCACCGCGATCGAGACCGTGTCGGCGGTCAGCGCCACCGAGAGCGCCCGGCGGAAGCCGACTCCGCCGCGCAGGACGCCGCGCATGGTCAGGGCGTAGCCGAACCCGAAGGCCAGCACGACGGACAGAGTGACCGTGGCGCCGGCGCCGAGGCCGGTGGCGGCACCGATGGCCATGCCCATGACCTCGCCGATCGCGCAGCCGGTGAGGCAGTGCCGGGTCGCCTGAACCGCCAGGTGCCAGGACGTCGAAGACCTGCCGTGCATCGACATGCGTGTTACGTTGCCGCATGCCTGTCCGCCCCGCACTCACAGCCCGCCTCTGGGTGGATCTCGGCCGGCTGGCGTCCTCTCTCTAGGGCCTGACCGCAACGGTCGGCCCCTCGCGGCGCGCGTGCCCCTTTCGGTCGCTGCCGTCCTTGTCCTCCGTCCCTGCCGGGACCCCTGTGTCCCGCCGAACGCGCCCACCACCAGCCCAGGAGCCTCGATGTCCGTGACCGACGAGTACCTCGCCAACAACGCCCGCTACGCCGAGACCTTCACCGGTCCGCTGCCGCTGCCACCGTCGCGCCAGGTCGCCGTGCTCGCCTGCATGGACGCGCGGCTGAACGTCTACGGGGTCCTCGGGCTGGGCGACGGTGAGGCGCACGTGATCCGCAACGCCGGTGGTGTGGTGACGGACGACGAGATCCGGTCCCTGGCGATCAGCCAGCGCCTGCTCGGCACGCGGGAGATCATTCTGATTCACCACACCGACTGCGGCATGCTCACGTTCACCGATGACGACTTCTCGCGCACGCTCCAGGAGGAGACCGGACGCGAGCCGGGGTGGGCCGCCGAGGCGTTCACCGACCTCGACGACGACGTGCGCCGGGCCATCTCCCGGATCACGTCCAGCCCGTTCATCCCGCATCGGGACGCCGTGCGCGGCTTCGTCTTCGACGTCGCCACCGGTCGGCTCCGCGAGGTGCCCGCGGCCTGAGGTGCTGCGTGTTCGTCCTGGTGATCGCAGATGACCTTGTGCCCTGCTTCGCTCTCTCGACGGACACCTACGATGGGTTTTCCAGGTCCTCTGCCGCATTTCGATAGTTTCCACTATTCACTTCTGCTGACGGGTGGTGCCCTGGCGACGGCCAGTGGACCTCATCGGAGCAAACAATCGTTGCCCTGATGATCTGTCTGATCACGTACGGGCGGCTTGCCCCTGGTAGAGGTGATTGGAATGGTTGAGGCAGTTTCATCGACGGATAGTACGGAATCGCTGCCCATTCGGAACGTGGCCTTGGCATGCCAAGGCGGTGGGACGCACACGGCGTTCACCGCCGGAGTCCTGACACGACTCATGGGAGACAAAGGACCCGCGATCCGCGCGCTGAGCGGCACCTCGGGCGGGGCGGTGTGCGCAGTCCTAGCGTGGTCCGAACTCGTCGCCGCCGCGAAGGAGCAGGATCCGGTCAAACAGAACCGCCGTCTCGAGGCGTTCTGGAGCGACAACACCACGCCGCTGTGGCAGGTCCTGCCATGGGCGATGGCCTTCGCCACGATGCGCTGGGCCGGCGAACTCGGCGTGAATCTGGAGACCAGCGCCTATCGCAATCCGGTGGACGGCCACCGCATGTTCCTGGACCTCATCAACAGGCATGTCCCGTTCGACAAGCTCACCCCCGACAAGCTCACGAGTGCCGACCCGTGCCTGCTGATCAGTGCGGCCGACGTCCTCACAGGTGAGTTCCGTGTGTTCCGCAGTCACCGGGTGAACAATGTGCCGGCAGATGTGATCGACGGCCGGACTGTGCTGGCATCCGCCGCTCTCCCCACCGTCTTCCGTGCCGTGACCATCGGCGACGGCCTCTACTGGGATGGCGGCTTCACTCAGAACCCGCCGATCCGTGAGCTCGTGGAGGCCGCACGACGCCCCCCGGGCACGGAGGGTACTGGGGATGCGCCCGAAGAGATCGAGCTGTGGATCGTGGGGATCAATCCGCAGGAGCGCCCCGACGAGCCGACCTTCATGGACGACATCCGGGATCGGCGCAACGAGCTCATCGAGAACATGTCCTTCCTCCAAGAGGTCTACTTCATCTCGAAGATCAATGAGCTCGTGCTGGCCGGCGACACGATGTTCACCCCAGCCGCTCGGAAGAAGTACGGCGCAGTGAAGATCCGCGCCGTCATGATGGGCCGCGAGATGTCCGATCGTCTGGACTACGAATCCAAGATGGACCGCAATCCCGCATTCATTCAGGAACTGGTCGATCATGGGAAGCAGCAGGCGGATGAGTTCCTGGAGCGACTCGACCAGCATGATCGCGATCTGACCACGACTCTGCCCGACCGGGATATCTGGGGGACCTGGCACCGATGATCCGTGGTCCGGCTGAGCTGAGCGACGGGTCTCCTCGCGCGGCTGTGTTCTACGGATGGCGGTGGTCGGCGCCATCGAATCCCACGAGGGGTGATCATCGCCTGATGTTGGGGGGCGTGTACTCCGCGCCGTCGGCGGCACCGGCGCGGAGTACACGGGCCCGGCGGATGCCAGAGCAAGGGTGCGGGTTCCCCTCCCGGCCAACCACTTCGACCCGCGGGTACAGGATCCCATCGACGAACTCCGGGCGCGCTGATCCGCGCGCCGGGCCAGGCGAGCGCCTCTGGAGGTGGCCGACATGACGACCCTCAGGTTCGAGGTCATACCGTCGGGCAGAAGCGAGGTGGAATCGTCGCGCCCATATCGTCTTTCGGGTTCTACCTCGAGCTCCTGCGAGAGGAGGGCCCGGTCTACGCGCAGATCGACTCGACGTCACCGGACAGTCTGAACCTGCTCGAGACCGGGCTCGAGCCAGTCGCCGACCCGGGCAGGTAGAGGCAGGGGGCGGCGAGCCCGACCACCCTACGAGGTGTCCGGGCCGGCCGCCTCGATGCCGTGGTGCCGGCGGTGCGGTGAGGGGTCAACAGGTCACGAAGTGGTGGGCAGGTCCCGGCCGGCCACCCTCGATCCGAGGGCCGACATCGTCGAGGCCTTCGCGGGCGAGCGCCATAGGAAGACCCCCATCGCGATCAGCCACAGGCACCAGGCCACGTAGCCGGCGAAGTTGGTGAGGCCGGCGGCGTCGACGCCGAGCGGCACCACCATGCCGGTCGCGATCAGCCCGGCCGAGGCGTAGCCGAGGAGCACCATCCATCGGGGGGCGAGGACCCGGGTGACCGCGATCGCGACGAGGACGGTGAACGTGGCTGTCAGGGCGTAGCCGATGGTCTCGCCCAGGATCGTGCCGAGCCACGTGTGCAGGCGTTCGAAGGTGCGGTGCGCGGCGGCGGCCTGGCCGGGCACGGTGGCGTCCTCGCTGACGCGGGGGATGAGCAGGAACCACCGCGACAGGCCGATCACCTGCACGGCGGCGGCGGCGACGCCGACACCGGTGATCCAGCGACCCGTCCGGCCGCCGACGTCGCGTCCGAGCAGAACCCCGACCGGGGCGAGCAGCGCCGCGCTGACGGCCAGCACCACGAACCAGCCCATGATCGCGCCCTGGTTCTCCCGGTAGCCGGCCAGGATGTCGGCGGTCGGTGACTGGAGGATCTGGGGGTAGTCGAAGACCGACCCGAGGGCGGTGAATCCGGCGATGGCGAGCAGGGCGGCGGCCGCCATCAGGGCGGCGGCGCCGCGGCGGATCGTCTGGGTGGTCATGGTGTGTCCTTCCGGTCGATGTGCTGGTGGGCGTTGCGGTGCCAGGCGAGGGTGGTGGCCAGAGCGTCGTCGAGGGGGGTGGCGAGCTCGCCGAACGCCGTGCGGCCGGCCAGCCGGTAGACCCGGTCGATGATCTGCCGGGGCTCTGCGACGAGCCGGCCCACCTGGCCGGTGCCGAAGACGACGTGCCGGGTCATGACGCGCTCCGTGGGCGTCGATCGATCAGGGAGGGCAGCAGGGCGGTGAGCGCGCTCACCACGAGCGCGCCGCTGGAGCCGAACACGGTGAACTGCTCACCGACCTGGACCCCGACGGCGGCCGTGATCGCCCACCCCACCGCCC
>JBAPWU010000087.1:0-5319 GCA_049283855.1 Kineosporiaceae bacterium | reverse complement strand
GCGCGGCGCGTCATCGGTTGCGCTGCGGCGTCCAGATCGATCACCCGGACGCCGGCCCGCTCCGCGGTCGACCCGACCCCCATCAGGGCCTCGAAGCTCGGTTCGGCGCGGCGGCTGCGGCGGGTGGGCGCAGGAGGGTGGTGAACCACCACGGGGAGGGGATCGGCGGGCAGTGGGCGCCCGGCCGGGGTCGCCCAGGTCTCAACGGCTGGGGCATGGCCGGAGCGCCCCTGCTCGGCAGCGCGGCGTTCTCGCCTGGTCTGCGCCGCCCGAGGAGAGACGGGACCGCTCGGCTGCATGGCTGTCACCGTAGAAGCGCGGTCGACGGCCCAACACCTCACTCCCGGAAGGGCCTGGCTCCTTGATGAATATTTAACATTCACCTAACGGTCAGCGTGGGCCGGCCAGGAACACCCGGCGCAATCCCGCCATCGACGTGAGCATCGCGTACTCGTGCTCGCGCGCGTTCGGCGCCGCGGCGCCGCGGATCATCCGTTCGCGCAGGAAGGCCAGTTCGCTGCCCAGGTCCTGGAACTCCCGCATCGCCCGTTCGGCGAGCCGCCCACCCGTTCCCCGGGCCCACTGCCGGGCCTGGCGCCGCGCGGCGAGCGAGCCGAGCATGCCCACCTCGCCCGGGGTGAGCCAACCGGTGGTGCCGTAGACGGCCAGATTGCGCTCGATCAGCCGGCCCTCACGGCGCCGGGCCATGACGGCCATCACGCCGAAGAGCACGAAGACGGGCACCTGGAACAGCACGTAGCCGGCGATGAGACCGTTCAGCCCCGAGGAGGCCGACAGGTTCCACGCCCCGTGCAGCAGCACCGCCACCGCGAACCCGAGCACCGGCGCCGCGATCTTGACCAGCATGGTGCGGCTGCGTGAGGCGATGCCCAGCCCGATCCCCGTCGCGCAGGTGAACAACGGGTGGGCGAACGGGGAGACGACACAGCGCAGCACGAAGACCGCCACCGTGGCCCCGCTGCCGTCCTGCAGGGTGCGCCCGAGGTAGAGGATGTTCTCCACGAAGGCGAACCCGATCCCGGCCAGCCCGGCGTAGACGATGCCGTCGACGATGCCGTCGAACTCCCGCCGGCGCATCAGCAGGATGAGCAGCACGGCCATCCCCTTGAAGAACTCCTCGCTGAGCGGGGCCACCAGCAGTGCGCCGAGGTCGGGGTTGCCTCCTGTGGCGGTGATCGCCGCGACCGACGCAGTATTGATCACCAGGGCGGCGAACGTGGCCACTCCGGCCCCCCACGCGAAGGCGAAGGTGAGCAGGTAGGCGGGTT
Source organism: Kineosporiaceae bacterium (assembly GCA_049283855.1). Classification (GTDB taxonomy): domain Bacteria; phylum Actinomycetota; class Actinomycetes; order Actinomycetales; family Kineosporiaceae; genus JADJPO01. Next base: position 4,030 of record JBAPWU010000087.1, on the reverse strand, counting down.
CGGCCTCGTACCGGTCCAACCACAGGAAGGTGGCGATCACCGGGAAGGTCGGGATGGCCGCGAGCACCAGCCCGGTGACCAATCCGGCGAAACCGGTCTCGCTGGAGATGGCCGCGATGCTGAGCAGTCCGCAGCCGAGGGTGAGCACGATGACGGCGGCACGCCCGAGCGTCGCACGTGCCCTGGACGCGCGGGGCCGCCCCACCGGCGGCGCGCTGTGCGGCTGGTAGGGAGAGCCACCGATGGGCTGAGGGGTCGTCATGGCCATCGCACGCGAGGCTAGCTCCTGACGCGCCGTAGAGTGACCGCCGTGGCGAACGGGAGCGGCGAGCGGTCATCGGAGAGATCCCAGGACCGGATCGTGTGGATCGACTGCGAGATGACCGGGCTCGACCTGGTGAGGGACGCCCTGATCGAGGTCGCCGTCCTGGTCACCGACTCGGAGCTGACGGTGCTCGGCGAGGGCGTGGACGTCGTGATCCGCCCTCCCCAGGAGGCAGTGGACCAGATGGTGGACGTGGTGCGTGAGATGCACACCGCCTCGGGCCTGCTTGAGGCCCTGGACGGCGGGACCACGCTGGAGGCGGCGCAGGCCGCCGTCCTGGAGTACGTGCGGACCTACGTGCCGGAGCCGCGCAAGGCCCCGCTGGCCGGCAACTCGGTCTCCACCGACCGGGGTTTCCTGGCCAGGGACATGGCCGAACTGGAGGCGCACCTGCACTACCGGCTCGTCGACGTCTCCTCGATCAAGGAGCTCGCCCGCCGCTGGTACCCGCGGATCTACTTCGCCTCGCCGGAGAAGAACGGCGGTCACCGTGCGCTGGCAGACATCCGGGACAGCATCAACGAGCTCAAGTACTACCGCGAGGCCCTGTTCGTGCCACCGCCGGGCCCGGACAGCGAGACGGCGCGCGCCGTAGCGGCAAAATACCGTGGCGCGCCGGTCTGATCGGTTTGGGTATGCTGCCGTCGCGGTCTCATGAGGCCGCTCCTGGTGGGTGTAGCTCAGCTGGTAGAGCATCTGGTTGTGGTCCAGAGGGTCGCGGGTTCAAGTCCCGTCACTCACCCCAGTCCTCGCACTTGTCCGCGCGACGCGCGCTTTTCCCCCCCGGTTCACCCGTTCCACCCCCGCAGGGTGTAGGAACGTCATGACGGATGCGCGTCCTCCTGTAGCCGACGGTGATTGTCTTCCCGCACTCGGCGTAGACCTTGGTCCTACAGGGTGCCTGACGTCACCGGAGAGGGTTTGTCCAGAGCGGCCGGATCGTGGCTGCATTGCAGAGGGGTGTGCGTTGATGCCGAAGTTCGTCTACGACTTTGCCGAGGGCAACCGAGACATGAAGGACCTGCTCGGAGGTAAGGGCGCGAACCTGGCCGAGATGACCAACCTGGGGCTGCCGGTGCCGCCCGGGTTCACTATCAGCACGGAGGCGTGCACTCACTGGCTGCGGCGCGGCGAGGAGCCGGCCGGGCTGGAGGCCGAGATCGCCGAGCACCTGGCCCGGATGGAGAAGGAGGCCGGGCGCTCGCTCGGCCAGCATGACGACCCATTGCTGCTATCGGTCCGTTCCGGGGCGAAGTTCTCGATGCCCGGGATGATGGAGACCGTGCTCAACGTGGGCCTGAACGATGCGAGCGTCAAGGGCCTGGTCGAGCACTCCGGTGACCCGCGGTTCGCCTGGGACTCCTACCGCCGCCTGCTGCAGATGTTCGGCAAGACCGTTCTGGGTCTCGAGGCCGAGGCCTTCGACTCCAAGCTGGAGGCGGCCAAGGCCGCCAAGGGGACGACGAACGACCTCGGGCTGGACGCCGCGGACCTGGAGACTCTGGTCGAGGAGTTCAAGGACGTCATCCTGCAGGAGACCGGGATGCCCTTCCCCCAGGAGCCGATCGAGCAGCTGCGCCAGGCTGTCAGCGCCGTCTTCCGCTCCTGGAACACCGACCGGGCACGGCTCTACCGCCGCCAGGAGAAGATCTCCGACGACCTCGGAACCGCCGTCAACGTGATGGCCATGGTCTTCGGCAACCTGGGAGAGAACTCCGGCACCGGAGTGGCCTTCACCCGCGACCCGGCCACCGGCAAGCGCGGCTCGTACGGCGACTACCTGCCCAAGGCGCAGGGTGAGGACGTGGTCTCCGGCATCCGGAACACGCTGAGCCTGGACGACTTCGCCAAGCTCGACCACAAGTCGCACCGCGAGCTGATCGAGATCATGGACAAGCTCGAGAACCACTACAAGGACCTGTGCGACATTGAGTTCACCGTCGAGCGCGGCAAGTTGTGGATGCTGCAGACCCGGATCGGCAAGCGGACGGCGGCCGCCGCCTTCCGGATCGCCCTCCAGCTGGTCGACGAGGACTCGATCGACATGGACACCGCGCTCACCCGGGTGACCGGCGAGCAGCTGGCCAAGCTGATGTTCCCGCAGTTCGACCCGAAGGCCTCGCGCGTCGCGCTGGCCAAGGGCATGGGCGCGAGCCCGGGCGCAGCGGTCGGCAAGGCGGCCTTCGACAGCGCCACGGCCGTGGACTGGGCAGCCAAGGGCGAGGCCGTGATCCTGGTCCGCCGGGAGACCAACCCCGACGACCTCGGTGGCATGGTCGCCGCCAACGGCATCCTGACCAGCCGCGGCGGCAAGACCTCGCACGCCGCCGTCGTCGCCCGCGGCATGGGGCGCACCTGCGTCGTCGGCGTCGAGGCCCTGCGGGTCGACCCCAAGCACCACGAAGTGACCACCCCTGACGGCAAGCGCTTCTCCGAGGGTGACGTGATCTCGATCGACGGTTCCACCGGTGAGGTGTTCCTCGGGGAGGTTCCGGTCACCCCCTCTCCCGTGGCGCAGGTGCTGCGCGGCGAGGACGTGAAGGTCGACACCGAGGAGGAGCGCGAGCTGCTCGAGGCCGTTCGCCGGATGATGACGCACGCCGACCGGCACCGCCGGATGGGCGTCCGCGCCAACGCCGACACCCCCGAGGACGCCATCCGAGCCCGCGGTTTCGGCGCCGGCGGGATCGGCCTGTGCCGTACCGAGCACATGTTCCTCGGCCCGCGCCGCCAGATCGTGGAGCGGCTGATCCTGGCCCGCACGGACGAGGCTCGCCAGTCGGCGCTGGACGAACTGCTCCCGCTGCAGCGGGAGGACTTCGTCGGGATCCTCGACGCGATGGACGGGCTGCCGGTGGTGATCCGGCTGCTCGACCCGCCGCTGCACGAGTTCCTGCCCGACTACACCAGTCTCTCGGTGAAGGTGGCGCTGGCCGAGGCCAGCGGCAAGCGTGACGCGGAGGCCGAAGACCTGCTGCGCCAGGTGCAGCGACTGCACGAGCAGAACCCGATGCTGGGCACCCGTGGGGTGCGGTTGGGCGTCGTCGTGCCGCACCTGTTCCAGCTGCAGGTCCAGGCGATCGCGGAGGCGGCTGCCCGGCTGAAGAAGGCCGGCAAGGACCCGAAGCCGGAGATCATGGTGCCGCTGATCGCCACGGTCGAGGAGCTGGTGCTGATCCGGCACGAGTCGGAGAAGACCCTGCTCAGGGTTGCCGCGGAGACCGGCGTCGAGATGGAGATCCCGATCGGGACCATGATCGAACTGCCGCGTGCAGCTCTGACCGCGGGCCGGATCGCCGAGGAGGCCGACTTCTTCTCCTTCGGCACCAACGACCTGACCCAGACCGTGTGGGGCTTCAGCCGCGACGACGTCGAGGCGGCCTTCTTCCCGCAGTACATGGAGGCCGGGATCTTCGCGACCAGCCCGTTCGAGTCGATCGACGTGGCCGGTGTCGGCCGGATGGTCTCGATCGCCACGTGGGAGGGCAAGGAGACCAAGCCCGAGCTGACGATCGGGGTCTGCGGGGAGCACGGAGGCGACCCGGACTCGATCCACTTCTTCGATTCCATCGCCATCGGCTACGTGTCGTGCTCGCCCTTCCGGGTGCCGATCGCGCGGCTCGAGGCAGCGCGGGCAACGATCCTGTCCGGTCGGGGTACGGAGAGCGACAGCCGCTGAGGTCGTCGTCGGGCTCGGGGCCGCTC
>JBAPWU010000086.1:0-4964 GCA_049283855.1 Kineosporiaceae bacterium | reverse complement strand
GCGATCACCGGCGGCGGCGAGGGCAGCGGCCAGCCCGGCTCGCGCCGACGCGACGCGGTACACGTCGCCGTAGCGCTCGAACGCGGCCACCGCCTCCCTCCACGCGGCGACGACGTCGTCCGCAGTCGGCGGGTCGTCCGCCAGGGAGCGGCGGAGCCGGGCGTGCTCGGCCGTGGCCTGCGCGGCCCAGGCCTGGGTCTCGACGCCGGCCCGGTCCAGCGGGGCCACCGCATCGTGGACGTCGGCCATCAGCCGGTCGCCCGGGGCGAGCAGCGCAGCGCGATCAGGCACCGACCGGTCGTCGGCGGCGTCTGCAAGAACGCCCAGTGTCGTGGCCGCCAGCCGGACGGTCGCCTCGAACCCGGGCTGCCACATCCGCTGCAGCAGCGCGACGGCGCCGTCGTAGGCGGCCAGGGCCTCCACCGGCGAGCCGTTGCTGCCGGCGCCCTCGATCTCCAGCCCAGCGGCGTGCACGGCGACCATCCCGTCGACGACCCACAGGTCGCGCGTCGCGGCGACTCGGCCGGCGACGTCCACCCCGCGGGCGACATCGATCTGAGCGCGCAGCATGTCGAGGAGGGCGGTCGGTACCGGGGGCCGGGTCTCGTCCGGGTCGGCGAGCACGACCAGCGCCTCGTCCCACTCCCCGGTCGCCATCAGCGCGAAGCCCAGGTACCAGCGGGCCTCGAGGTGGTACGGCGCCCAGGGCGTGCCCGCGGTCGCCACCCGCTCGACCGCGAGTCGCAGATGGGTCTCGGCCGCCTGCCACTCCGCTTCGTTCACATGGGACAACCCGAGCCAGAACCGGCCGCGGAGCTCGGCCACCAGATTGCCCACCCGGGCCGCCCGCCCGATCGCATCCGCGAGCGCGGCGCGGGTGTCGTCGACCGGACCGTGGTTGCCCAGCCTGCTGAGCGTGGTGAACACGTCGCTGGCGACGCCGGGCAGGTCGAGCCGCTCGGCGAGCTCCAGCGCCGCGAGGCCGGCCACCCGCGCCTCCTCGGGACGGCCGCGCTGCAGCAGCCGGGCATGGGTGGCGAGCACCCGGGCGCGCAGCGGCGACTCCTCACCCTCCAGCAGGCGGACCGCCTCCGCCGACACCGCAGCCACGTCCTCCTGGGTCTCGATCGTGCTCAGGGCGGAGGCCCGGGTGGACAACAGCCGCGCCCGGTTCCGCGGATCGGCGTTCGGGGGCAGCCGCTCGAGATACTCCCCGGCCAGAGCCGCAGCCCGGTCCACGTGGCCGCCGGCGATCAGTGCCTCGCACGCCTCGGTCGTCACCACCGCCACGTCGAGGCCGTCGGGCACCGCGGCGTCCGGATGATCGAGCAGCTCCAGCACGTGCTCGTAGTGCCGGATGGCGTCGGCCGGGCCGCCGACGGACATCGCCTCCCTGGCCGCAGCGAGACCGGCGGTGGTCGCCGTGACCAGGTCGAGGGCGCGCCGGGCATGACGCGCCAGCTCGGCGGCCGTCCCGCTGCCGTGCCGCTCGCTCAGGGCCGCGACGTAGGCGGCATGCAGGCGCACCCGCTCGCCCGGCAGGAGGTCGTCGTAGACCGCCTCGGCGAGCAGGGCGTGCCGGAAGGCGACGCGCTGCCCATCCGGTCGCAGCACGTTCATCTCCACGGCCTGGCGCAGCGCCGGCTCGAGCCTCTCCGAGGGCAGGCCACTCACCGTCGCCAGCAGATCGGAGGAGACGCGGCGCCCGGCCACGCTCACCAGCCGCACCACGGCGTCCGCGTCGTCGTCCAACCGGTCGAGCCGCACCAGCAGCAGATCGGCCAGGTCGGCCGGCAACGCGGCATTCGGCTCGGTCAGGGCGGAGACCAGTTCCTCGACGAAGAACGCATTGCCCTCAGCCCGTTTCACGATCTCCTCGGCAGCACCGACCGGTAGGTCAGCCGGGTGCAGGGCAGCGATCAGGCGCAGCACGTTCCCCGGGTCGAGGGGGCCGAGCTGCAGCCGGTGCACCCCCCGCAGGCGGGCCCACTGGGCGGTCAGGGGCCGCAGTGGGTGGCGACGGTGCAGGTCGTCGGTGCGATAGGAGACGACCAGGCCCACCCGGCCCATGACCGGCCGGGTGAGCAGATAGCTGAGCAGATCGCGGGTGGAGGAGTCGGCCCAGTGCGCGTCCTCCAGGACCACCAGCAGCGGACCGAGCGCGGCCGCCTGCTCGAGCACCTCGCGGACGGCGACGAACAGCGCCCCCCGGCCCAGCGAGTCGCCGTCCGCAGCGCCGATCACGCGCTGGCCGGGCTCCAGCCGCAGCAGCGCCGGATGCCGCCGCCCGACCTCGGCCGCCAGCTCGGGCAGCTGGGCCGTGATCCTGGCCACGATCTCGGTGATCGGAAGATAGGGCAGGGCGTTGTCGCCGAGGTCGACGCAGTGCCCGGCGAGCACCCGCCAGCCCTCGCTGCGCGCCCGCTCGCCCAGCGCCTCCAGCAGCCGGGTCTTGCCGATCCCGGCGTCACCGCCCAGCAGCACGGCGAGCGCCCACCCGGCAGCGTCGCCCGGCGCCTCGTCGGGCGAGGCGGACAGACCGAGGGCTGAGATCAGCTCGGTCAGTTCCTGCTCACGGCCGACGAGGTCGACCGAGACGTTTGCACGCGCCACGTCGTTCATGGTGGCACTGGGCACCGACATCGTCACCGCCGTCAGTGCTGGCGGCTGGGGACCATCCGCCGCGGGTGCCGCAACGCTGCGACCCAGTCGCGGATCGCACCGGCCGCGGAGAGGCGGTCGGACGGCCGGACCCGCTTCAGGTCCGCCGCCGTGAGGCCCTCGATCCGGGCGTAGTGCTGCAACTCGGACGGCAGCCCGACGCTCGGCTCGCGCCGGGCGCCGACGAGGGTCGCCGTGCCGATGGGATAGCTGGACATGCTGACCTCCGGGATCCGTGGCGCCGCCGGGGCGCCGTGCATCCAGGTTCGGCCGGTGAGGTAGCCGGCCACATCGGGCGACTGTCGTAGAGGCCCCGGGAACCGGCGTCCGACGGCGCCCAAGGTAGCCGTCGACCACCTCACCCGACCGACACCAGCGCTGCCAGGGAGGCACATCGTGAGCCGGGTTGCGATCTTGGGGACGGGAGCCATGGGGTCGCGGATGGCGGCCCGGCTCGTCGGCTCCGGCCACTCGGTCCGCGTCTGGAACCGGTCGAGCACCACCGCGTGAGCCCGGGCTGGTCCCGCCTGCTCAGCCGGGCCGTCGCCCAGCGGGGCCGCGGCTTCCTGGAGGCGCCGATCGAGGAGCGTGAGGCGTACTACGCGAGCCTCACGCCGGGGCCCGCGGGCGAGCCGCTGTGGCAGTCCGACCTCTACACGGCGCCGAAGGCGGCACCCGCCCCCGCGCCGCCGCCTGCGCCTCCACTGGCCGACGACGAGCTCCTACTGGTGACGACGACGGCGGGCTGAGCGCTCGCGGAGCTGCTGGCCGACCTGGACCGCAGCCTGACCTCTGCCCCGTCCCGGATGTCGTTGCGGCAGTTCGAATCCCTCGACGACCTCACGGTGGACGTGGTGGACCTCGACGGTGGACCTGGCTGCTCGTCAGGGTGACGTCTGTGACCCACACTCATGCCGGGAGGACCCCAAAGTATTGGGTCTCACACGGACCTGTTGCGCTGCAATGGCTGTCAATCGTCTGGCCGGGGCTTCGGCTGTCGGTGGTCGCGCGTAGCGTCCTCGGCATGGATCAGGAGCAGAGCCCGCACCGGGACGGCGCCGCCGCCGGGCCGAGCGCTGCCCCGACACCGGAGTTGCTCGCATCCCTTGACCGGATCGGCGCTGAAGTCGCTGTCCTGCAACGCGCGTCCACCCTGTCCTTGTCCGACGCGGAACACGGCCGGGCCCTGACCGACGTCTACCGGATGCGTGCCCGGCTGGAGGCCGCCTACCTGCACCTCCTGCGCACCTTCGACACCCGCCCCGACGCTGTCCCCGGCGTAGCCGCCCGCACCGTAGCCGCCACCCACCTGATCCATGCCTGCCATCTCGACCCCGTCCATGCCCGCCGGGATGTGAGCGCGGCACACGCCGTCGACCCCGACGGGTCCGGCGTCATCCCCGACACCGCCGAGAAGGCCCCGCCCTCCAGCAGCGGGCTGCCCCGGGTCGGTGCCGCCCTCGCTGCGGGGGCCACGTCTCGCGCTCACCTGGATGCCGCTGCCCGGTGCCTGAAGGGGATCCCCGCGCATCTGCTGAACGAGGTTGACAGCGACGGCTGGTCCGGGGCGGCCCGGGTGGACGCCTACCTCGCCGAGCAGGCCACGCGGCTGTCCGCGCGTGACGTGGCCCGGCTCGGTGATCACCTACTGGCCATGCTCGACCCCGACGGGCAGGACTCCTTCGACCCCGACGCGCATACCCGCCGTGAGCTGACCTACCACACCGACGCCACGGGCATGCTTGTCGGCCGGTTCGCCCTCGACCCGGCCTCCGGGTCGCTGGTCCGTGCCGCGATCAGCGCCCTGGTGAAGAGCGGCATGACCCAGCCGGACCCCGGCGAAGCCCCCGACAGCCACCACGAGGACGGGCAACCCGTTCAACCCCTGCTGCCGCTGCCCGACGACCGCACCCCGGCCCAGCGCCGCGCCGACGCATTCACCGACCTCGCCCTCAGGTACCTGCACGGCGACAGCGGAACCGGTAGTGCTGAGGACGGTGCCGCCCAGGAGGGTGCCGCCCAGGACGGTGCCGCCCAGGAGGGTGCCGCGCGGGACGGTGCCGCGCAGGACGGTGCCGCCCAGGACGGTGCCGCACGGGACGGTGCCGCCCAGGTGATTCGCCCGGCACGGCGTCATCGGCCGCCCACCACACACGTGCATGTCTGGGCCACCGCCGCCCAGATCGCCGCCGCCCGCGCCGCACAACCGGCCGCGCTGGATGCTGACGGCCACCCCATCCAGCCACCCGGGACCACGTTCCGGCGACCGGCCTGCGGACTGCCCGGCCCCACTGCCCCGGGCC